>CAYIYY010000001.1:0-31941 GCA_964367605.1 uncultured Candidatus Izemoplasmatales bacterium
CCGATCGCATGCTTACCAAACTCGAACCATCCTGTCGAATCCAGAACAGCCCCATATGAAACTCAAAATAATTTTGAGTTTTGTTACTTTTTATTATACTCCTTCATCACTTTTTGAACGTGACGTTTTTGATCATCTGCTTTTGCAGTTTCACGCTTATCGTATTGCTTTTTACCTTTACATAATGCCACTTCAATTTTACATAATGCTTCTTTTAAATACACTTTGGTTGGGATTAAAGTCATCCCTTCTTGTTTTAGTTTCAACGAGAGTTTTATAATTTCACGCTTTTCCATCAAGAGTTTTCTTTCTCTTGTCTCTTCATGATTGAAAAGATTACCAAAAGCGTATTTCGTGACATTCATATTCAAGATGTATAATTCGTAATTCTTAATCCGGCAATACGAGTCACTAATTGAAACTTTTCCAAGTCTTATCGATTTAATTTCAGTACCTGTTAAGACGATACCGCATTCAAAGGAGTCTAAAATGAAGTAATCATGAGATACTTTTTTGTTATTCGCAATAATCTTCATTTTAACCGTCCTTTCTATTCAACTAACTCAAAATCTACCTGTCCTTTTAAAGGATTAACACCTAGGAGTTTTGCTTTAACAACCATCCCGATGGTATATTCTTTCCTTGAAGCGATGCCTAAATACGTCATTTTTTCTTCAATGAATTCCATCGCTTCTTTAAAACTCGAAATATGAACTAATCCTTCAACCGTATTCGGTAATTCGATGAACATGCCAAATCTTGTTAAGGTCGAAATAACGCCTTCAAAGATTTCTCCTTCTTTACCCATCATGAATTCTGCTTTTTTCATATCTAAGACTTCACGTTCGGCAATCATCGCTTTACGTTCAGTTTTAGAGGTTTCAGAAGCAATATCAGGCATAATAGAAGCCACATGATTTAAAGTTCTTTGATCTGTCTTTTTTTCAAATAAATACGTTCTAATTAGACGGTGAACCGTCGTATCAGGATAACGGCGTATCGGGGAGGTAAAATGCGTGTAATCCTCAAAGGCAAGACCGTAATGCCCTAAATTATGTTCTGAATATTTCGCTTTCGCCATGGAGCGAAGCATCATCATGTTAATGACTTTTTCGAATTTTGTATCTTCAACTTTTAATAGTAACTCTTGAAGATGTTTTTGTGATAATACTTTCGGCATTTTAATCGGATAACCGATGCCTTTAGCGAACGTGAATAACCCTTCGATTTTTTCTTTATCAGGGGTCTCATGGATTCTATAGATAAAAGGTAATTCAACTCTGTCAAAATGTGCCGCTATCGTTTGATTGGCGATTAACATGAACTCTTCGATAATACCTTCAGATACACCACGTTCTTTAATGGTGATATCTTTGACTTTACCATTTTCATCAAAAATAATCTTGGGCTCAATGGTTTCAAAGTTAATAGAACCATTTTGACTTCTCAATTGATTTAAGATTTTTGAAAGTTCATTCATAAGACTAATCGATTCGACGAGCGGTTGATATGCTTGAATTAATGTAGCATCGGAATCTAAAATCTTATTGACCTTTTTATACGTCATTTGAGCAAACGAATGAATGACGGTTGGTAATATTTGATAGTTTACAATGGTTCCTAATGGATTAATTTCCATTATACAAGAAATTGTCAGTCTGTCAACATTCGGATTAAGCGAACAAATGCCATTGGATAATTCTCTTGGAAGCATCGGAATGACTCTATCCGCTAAATAGACGCTTGTACCGCGTTTGAGCGCTTCTTTGTCTAGTTCTGTTCCTTCTCTAACATAATAGCTCACATCGGCAATATGCACGCCTAGTTCATAGTTTTGATTTGGAAGTTTCTTGATTGAGATCGCATCATCAATATCTTTCGTATCATCGCCATCAATGGTGAAAATAATGTCTTGTCTTAAATCAATTCTGTTGTTCAAATCACTTTCTAAAACTGTCACTGGAAGTTTAGCAACTTCATCTTTCACAGTTTTAGGGAAGTCAATGACTAAATCATGAGAAGCAATGACTTCTAAGATTTCAATGCCAGGATCTGACGCATGCCCTAAAACTTCAATGATTTGACAGTCAAAGATTTTGTTGGGAGAATAGCGAACGATCTTCGCTTTGACAATCGAATGATCGATTAAACCTGTTCGGTTCTGAGGTTTCACTTTAAAGAGATAATCTTCATTCATGTTTTTTGGGAAGATGGCCCCTTGGAAGTACTCACCAACGATTTGTTCCAAAGACCGTTTCAAAACCCGGAGAATAACGCCTTCATAACGAACGCCATCGGATCTTTTGGTAATCCTTGCCAAACAATAATCTTTATGAGAAGCATCGCCAATGGCACTTCTAGGAATAAAGACATCTGGCATTGGCGGTTCTGAATCACGCATTAAGAAACCAAACCCTTGTTTTTTTAAATCTAAGGTTCCTTTGATAATTCCTAATTTTTCTGCGGTTTGATATTTATCTTTTTTATTTAAACCAATGAACCCTTCATACTCTAACTCATTTAAGGTTTTTAAGTACTGAGTCCACAGTTTTGAGTCTTTGATTTTTAAAGCATTTCCTAGTTCTCTTGCATCAAGTGGCTGATAGTTGTCAGACTTGATGTAGTTCAATATTAAATCTTTCATACTTTCAACCCCTTTTTAGAATTTGGAAAAAAAAAGAACACAGCGAAGTGTTCTAAAAGACTAAGGCTAATATCGTTACAACGGCAAAAACTACGCTCATACCCAACGTCATACGGTTCATGAATAATTCAGGACCACGTTGTTTTTGATTTTTGAATAATTCTGATTTTTCACCCGAGAATGTATTCTTGACGTCATCTTTTGACTCTTGTAACATGACCAAAGCTATTAACAAAACGCTAACAATTAATAATAACCAATCTAACCAACCCATAATGTTCCTCCTAAGTATCAGTCCCTTTTATCACCAATAAAAAGGCACCATGCTTCGCACTTATTAATTATACCATAAAAAAAAGCTTTTGGAATACCCAAAAGCATCTTTTTTTAGTTGGTTTTAATTAGAACTTTCTTGTTGTTTTAATAGCCTTTAAGCCTTTGTATTCAGCAACTTCGCCAAGTTCTTCTTCAATTCTTAATAATTGATTGTATTTCGCAATACGATCAGTTCTTGATAATGAACCGGTTTTGATTTGTCCAGCATTGGTCGCAACAGAAATATCAGCGATCGTTGAATCTTCTGTTTCACCGCTTCTATGGCTGACAACTGCAGTGTATCCAGCATTCTTAGCCATTTCAATAGCGTTGAAAGTTTCTGTTAAAGTACCGATTTGGTTCACTTTAATTAAGATAGAGTTAGCGATGCCTTTTTCAATGCCAGTGGCTAATCTTTCAGTGTTGGTCACGAATAAATCGTCCCCAACTAATTGAATTTTTGCGCCTAATTTTTCAGTAATGTAAGCCCAGCCTTCCCAGTCGTTTTGATCAAGACCATCTTCGATGGTAACGATTGGGTATTTTTCAACTAAACCAACATAGAAATTAACGAGTTCTTTGCTTGTAAAGACTTTGTTTTCGCCTTTAAGTTCATAAACATTCTTTTCAGCATTATAGAATTCACTCGCAGCCACATCCATACCAATTGCGATGTCTTTACCAGGAACATATCCGGCTTTTGTAATCGCTTCGATAATGGCTTGAATACCTGCTTCATTAGATTCTAAGTCTGGAGCGTATCCACCTTCATCACCAACAGCGGTATTAAATCCTTTTGCATGAAGTACTTTTTTCAAACTGTGATAAACTTCTGCGCCCATTTGTAACGCTTGACGGAATGTTTTAGCACCGATTGGAAGAATCATATATTCTTGGAAATCGATGGAGTTGTCCGCATGTGATCCACCATTGATGATATTCATCATTGGTGTTGGTAATACTTTTGCATTGAATCCACCTAAGTACAAATAAAGTGGTAATCCGACATAATCAGAAGCTGCTCTTGCACAAGCTAAAGAAACCCCTAAAATAGCATTCGCACCAAGTTTTGCTTTGTTCGGCGTTCCATCAAGTTCAATCATCAATTTGTCTAAGAATGCTTGCATTGTTACATCGTAACCGATAAGTGCAGGTGCAATCGTTTCATTGACATTCGCTACCGCTTTTAAAACACCTTTTCCTAAATAACGGCTTTTGTCTCCATCGCGTAGTTCGATGGCTTCATATTCACCGGTGGATGCCCCGCTTGGCACGATTGCGCGTCCAAATGCGCCCGATTCGGTGTATACTTCGACTTCAATCGTTGGATTTCCACGGGAATCCAACACTTCTCTTGCATGAATACTGGTAATGTTTGGCATTTTTTAATCTCCTTTAAATTTTATTTTTTATAATAAGAACTATGAGTAAGTTCGTTTGACCCCTAAATAAGTACCAACCGCAATCATTAATATCGTTATTAAATAATTGAAGTTAAAGTTTAAAATCAAATTCAATGGATTATAGTAATAAAGCATCCAATCAAAATAAATGCGGATATCAAAAATGATGGACGTAAATTCACTTGATTGGGCATAGATGAGCATAATCGGGAGCGCTTCAATGATGACCGCTGCGAGTAACAATCCTATTCCCGTCATCACAGTATAAACAATATGCGGTTTCTCATATTGCTTCCGAATCAAGGATCCGGTTAAAAAAGCGAGTAACCAAAACAATAAACTTCCTAATTGCGTTGACAAATACTTGATAAAAAGAAAATCGATTAATCCAAGTAACATCGCTCCGCCAATACTCAAAAGTAGAGTATAAAGGATGACAAACGCTAAATCTTTGAGTTGAATATCTTTCAAGTCTTTAGAAATCATGAATGGATAATCAATGATTGACCCGTCATTTCAGCGGGTTGGGCTAGATTCATTAATTCAAGAATCGTTGGAGCGATATCGCCTAAGTTCCCAGAATCTCTTAATTTCAAAGATTTATTTGTGATAATTAAAGGCACTAAATTCGTTGTATGAGCGGTAAATGGTTCATTGTTTTCATCGAGCATTTTTTCGCAGTTGCCATGGTCAGCTGTCACAATCGCAACGCCTCCAAGTTCTAATACTTTATCAACCACGCGTCCAACGCATTCATCAACGGTTTCAACGGCTTTAATAGCCGCAGGAATGACGCCCGTATGACCGACCATATCGCCATTAGCGAAATTCAAAATCACTAAATCTAAATCGCGTTTATCAAGTTCTTCGATAACAGCGTCAGTAATCTTGTAAGCACTCATTTCCGGTTGTAAATCATAAGTCGCAACTTTCGGAGAAGGGATTAACACACGACGAGCGTTTTTAATCTCTTTATCCATGCCACCATCGAAAAAGAACGTTACATGTGCATATTTCTCAGTTTCTGCAATTCTTAATTGATTGAGTCCTAAATCAGAAATATAATCACCGAGCATATTGGTTAATTCATTGAGTTCAAATGCTAAAGGACCTTTGACAGAATCAGCGTATTTCATCATCGATACAAAGAAGATGTTTTCAGGACCATTAGTCGTATCGACTTTGGAGGCATCAGGATTGGAATAAGCCGTACCGATTTGAATTGCTCTATCCGGACGGAAGTTCGCAAATATAATGGCATCATTCGTTTGAATAAGGCCTTCCATATCGACGACAAACGGAATGACAAATTCATCGTTAACGCCCGCTTCATAAGATGCTAATACGCCTTCACTTGCGGATTTCTTATGTTCGCCGCGTCCAAAGCTCATGACGTCATAAGCCAGTTGAGTACGATTGAAGTTTTTATCTCTATCCATGGCATAATAACGGCCGTGAACAGTGGCGATTTTACCATAATGTGTCGCTTGCATATACGCTTCTAATTCTTTTATAAAATCAATGCCAGACTTCGGTGGAACGTCTCTACCATCTAAAAAAGCATGCATAAATGATTTTTCAATGCCATGAGCTTTTGCTAAATCAAATAAAGCTTTGATATGTTCCATATGGGAATGCACGCCACCATCAGATAACAACCCAAAAATATGAAGTTTAGAGTTGTGTTTTTTAACATGATTAAACGCTTGAATAAATGCAGGATTTTGTTTGAATGATCCATCTTTTATAGCGACATTAACTCGCGTTAAAGATTGATATACAACCCGTCCTGCGCCTAAATTCAAATGGCCGACTTCACTATTACCCATTTGACCTTCAGGCAAACCAACAGCTTCACCAGAAGCTTCAATTAATGTGTTGGGAAATTCTTGAAACAATAAATTAAGATGCGGTTTTTTTGCTAATTCATAAGCATTACCCGGATTAGGATTGGCTTTTGCCATTCCGTCCATAATAATTAAAACTGTGGGTTTTTTCATGATTTCACCTCTACCGATAGTATTATACTATAAATAGTCGATTTTATAAAGTATATTGAATCCATTGTAAGCATTTACACATTGCAAATAACTGGTTCTTTGTCTCGGTTTATTTGATATAATATTCACGAGGTGAATCGTGATGCAAAGCAAATTATTAAAGCTTCAATCGATATTAGAAAAAAAGATATCAAAAGGGTCCATTAACTATGTTGTTCCAGATATTTGGAATGCTTGGGATTATGATGGGAATGAACTAAGAAAAATGCCTTCAGGCGAATTATTAGTCAATCCTTACCGTTTCTATAGTTCAGTTATAAGACAGTATATTTTACCGAAATCAAACCCCAAAAATGATTATTCAAAATCATTATCGAAAATCGAAAAAAAGAAACACACTAAAGATTATTTCGGTGGTGATTGGGTCAGAAGTTCCGTGATGTATTCCACAATGATTCGCACCAGTGCAGCATGGGATCATGACCGTTCATTTTCACTCGATTTATCCAACTTCGACGACATAAAAGAAACAGGTACTTTCGTTAAAATGCTTGCGCTTCTCCCTTTCTTAAAAAAGATGGGTGTCGATACCGTCTACATGCTTCCGATTTCTCGTTTTTCATTGAAAGACAAAAAAGGTGAATTAGGAAGTCCTTATGGGGTTGCTAGTTTCTTTGAATTAGACCCTAGTTTGAAAGAAACAATGATTGGCGATACCATGACAGTTGAAGAGGAATTTAAAGCCTTTGTAGAAGCGTGTCATATGCTATCAATGCGGGTCATCATTGATATCATTCCTAGAACAAATGCCGTTGAAAATGATTTGATTAAGCTTCATCCGGATTGGTTCTACTGGATAAAAGCCAGTGAATTTAAGAATTATAAAGTTCCCTTTGTCGATGGAATAGAATCGACAATTGCTCCTTTACCAAAATATATGCCACAAGTCTATGCTTCAGAAGATGTATTAAGACACATAAAAATGTTTCAACTGGATCCAAAACAACAAAACGAGACCTTATGGAATCAACTCGTTAGTGAGAATCCAAAGGATTTTGTCGATGAAATCGAAAAACGCTTTGGATTAAAAATCGCTCCTGCTTTTTCTGATCATATCAACGATATTCAACCACCTTGGACCGATGTTACTTTCTTTAGAATGTATATGGATCATCCGATTGAAAATGTGGGTTATTTAAAAAATAAAAAGACTCCCCCTTATATTTTGTTTGATACGATTAAATCTAATATGTATCCAGGTAAAATTCCTAACATGGAATTATGGAATACGTTGGCGAGCATTATTCCTTATTATCAAAATGAATTTGGCATAGATGGCGCAAGAATTGATATGGGTCATGCATTGCCCACTGAACTATTAAAGATGATTATTGATAATGCCAAAGCCGTTGATCATGATTTTGCGTTTATCGCTGAAGAAATGAACACCGATAACGCTTTGAAAGCCAAATCAAATGGCTATAATATTATCATTGGTAATGGTTTTTGGATGGAACCTAGAATTTGGGAAAAGAAACTTCATACTTTCGTCTATGGTGCTAAAGAAATTGCATTACCGATGTTTGCCTGTGCAGAAACGCATGATACAGCTCGTGTAGCGGGTCGTGATGGCGGACAAGTACTCGCAAGAATGTTAACGACATTGAATATGTTTTTACCTAATTTGGTTCCATTTATCAACTCTGGACAAGAAGTTTATGAAACCCAACCGATGAATACGGGGGTTGATTGTACTGAAAAAGATAAATTCAATTTACCGAAAGATGATTTATTTTATGGAAAATTAGCATTATTTGATAAGTATGCTTTTCATTATATGTCCCCTAAACGTTGGGAACTAGCAGATCATCTCGATGGCATAAAAGTCATTCGTAAAGAATGGTTGGAACAACTCACTAATCTTGATTATTTTGTGCCTTTATACATGAATGAATTTGATACACCAGCGATTGGTCTGGGCTATTTTAATCCCAGTACCAAAAAATGCTTAATGGTCTTTGCGAATACTAATGTGTATGGCAATCTTAACTGCACAGCTTCCATTCAAATTTTAAGGGAACAAGTTGACAATCGTTCATTCAAAGGTCAATTGCGTTATTCAACTTATGAAATGCCAAGAGAATTCCATCAATTTAATCCAGATGGATCGATTCAACTCCAAATGGGACCTGGCGAAGTTAGAATTATTGAAATCTAAAAAAGAAAGAATCAGCGAAATCGCTGATTCTTTTTAGTTATGTGATTGAGTTTCAATTTCATCAAACTCTCGATGTTCGATTAACCGTTTTAATAAAGAAAGTATCGGTGTTAACAATAAGACATATGCCATCACTTCAATGGGCATCTTTACAATTCTTAAAGGTAATATCACTAGGACATAAGCGCTTAACTCAGCGAGATTGATTTGGAAAAACGATAAATGATTGATGAGCATATAGAGCCATATAGGAGTTAATATGAGTGAAACAACCATATATAAAAATAGAATGACAAACAGTATTTTAAAAGGACTAAAGTCTGATTTTTTAAGTTTAATAACCCAAACATTAAAAATGATTAAGACCAAAGCGGCCGCAAGTGAAACAGACATCAAAATATATTTTTCAGCGATATCAAGAGAAGATGAAATCACTAAATCAGGATTAAATAAATAAAGTGTAATCAATAAGACAAATAAAGCAACCAACCCAAAATTAAAGTATTGGAATAACTTGTTTTGAGTGATTTGGTGACGTTTAAAAAATAAACCCGGAATAAGTCCGTATAATAGCGCGTTGATAGTAAACCCTAAATGAAATATTTGACCATTCGCAGCCCCAATCATAAAAAAACCGATTAGGTCTTGTGAAAGTGCAGCTAAAACACCATAAGCAGGGCCATAAAGAATTGAAATCATAATAATTGGCAAATATCCAATACCAAACTTGATAATGGGTGATGATGCATTGGGAAGTGCAATCGAAACAATTTGTGATAAAACGATACCTAACGCAACCATCAGTCCCGTAAAAACGATGGCTTGAACCGGTTTTTTATTCATAATTTATCCTTCATGACTCAGGTCAAAATCAATGGGTTTCAAATGATTTTTAATGAGATATTGGTTAATTTTAGAAAAAGGTTTTGATCCAAAGAATCCACGGTAAGACGAAAGTGGTGATGGGTGTACATTTTCAATGACCAAATGATTTGGATTCGTCAATAAAATTTTCTTACTTCTTGCATGCGATCCCCAGAGTACAAATACTAAAGGCTCATTTTTTTGATCAAGTAGCCGAATGACTTCATCAGTAAAGGTCAACCATCCGAAATCTTTATGGGATAACGGTTGATTTTTTCTGACTGTCATGATGGTATTAAGCAGTAAAACTCCTTCTTTGGCCCACTTTGTTAAATCCCCATGTTTTGGGATTTCATGTCCCAAATCATTTTTGAGTTCTGTCAAAATATTGATTAACGAAGGAGGAATCGTTACTGCTTTAGGAACTGAAAAACACAACCCCATCGCTTCACTTTCATTATGATAAGGATCTTGACCAACGATGACAACTTTGACTTGATGAAAAGGGGTTAATCGAAACGCATTAAAGACGTCCCCAATCGCGGGATAACAAGTATAATGCTTATATTCATCTTTAATTCGTGACGTTAAATCTTTAAAATAAGGTTTAGAAAATTCATTTGAAAGAATTTCATCCCAGTCATTATTAATCATTTACTTGACCACTTTTTTTGATTCAACTCGGCTAACGCATCCTGCGGATGAACAGCTTGAACAACCTGAATAATCATCAGGAAACTCACACCCTTCAGGGACAGGGGTTTTACCATTTAATGTATAAAATAAAATATAAATTCCAATGATAAGGACTAAGAATCCTCCACCGATAATATAAGGCATTTTGACACCACCTTGTTACTTAATTTGGTCGACTAAGGCAAGAATCGCTTCACCGATTGAATCAAGCTCAATTCTTGCTTTTTCAACCGTTTCGCCTGTAACGCCAATGTAAATCTTGAGTTTTGGTTCCGTTCCCGAGGGACGAAGCACAAACCAAGATCCGTTTTCTAAGATATATTTGACCGCATTTGTTTTATCGAATGATAATACGGTTTTACATCCCATCTCAATACGGTATGAATAAAGATAATCTTCGAACACCATGACCTTTTGATGATTGAGCATCGTTAAAGGATTCACACGGAATCTTTCGACAATTGCTTGAATTCTTTTCGCACCTTCAATGCCGAATAAATCAATGTTATGTAATGCCTCTTGGTGAACACCATAAGTTTCATAAATATCATTGAGTTTATCGAGTAAGGTTTTGTTTTCATGCACTTGATAATAAGCCGCAGCTTCTGAGGCAAGGAGTAATGCTTGAAGCGAGTCTTTATCTCTGACGAAACCTTTAATAACATACCCATAAGATTCTTCATATCCGAAAATAAATTCTTGATTGGTATTTTCTAAATATCGAATTTGTTCACCGATATACTTAAATCCCGTGAGCGTTTGAATCACGTCAAAGCCATAAGTTCTTGCGATTTTAGCCCCTAAATCAGATGTAACAATCGTATTAAAAACCACACCGTTTTCAGGTAATGTACCTTGTTTTTTTCTTTCAGATAAAATGTAATTAATGAGGATCGCTCCGGTTTGATTACCCGTTAATAAAACATAATCATTCCCTTGTTTTACCGCAACACCAAGACGGTCTGCGTCAGGGTCTGTTGCGATTAATAGGTCTGCGTCAACTTTTTTCCCGAGTGCAATCGCCATTTCAAAGGCAGATGCATTTTCTGGATTTGGTGATTTGACGGTACTGAAAGATGAATCATGAACCATTTGTTCAGGTACAGGATAGACGTTATACCCCGTTGATTCTAACAAGCGAAGTCCTAATTCAGCGCTGGTGCCATGTAGCGGTGTAAAAACAATTTTAATCGCTTTTTTAACTTGCGGATTGATTTGAATTGATTTCACTTGATTGAGATAGAGTTCATCTATTTCTTGACCGATATAGGTTAACAAATGCTTTTCTAATAAGACTTCCTTGGAGACGGTTTTGATTTGGAATAAATCTGTCACTTCATTGACCATTGATACGATGACATCGGCGTATTGTGGGGTAAATTGACATCCAAATTCGTCATATATTTTGTAACCATTGTAATTGGGTGGATTATGACTAGCAGTAATAACGATGCCCGCTGCTGCTTTTAAATATCTCGTCGCAAAAGAGAGTTCAGGTGTTGGTCTTAAATCTTCAAATAAGAACGATTTAATGCCATACGCTCCTAAAACTTTCGCCGATTCTAAAGCAAATTCTTTAGACATACGGCGATTATCATGCGCAATTACAACACCTTGTAATTTCGCAATATCTCCTTTTGTCTTAAGCAAATAACGTGCAAGCCCATCGTTGGCTTTCCGAATCGTATATATATTTAGACGATTACTCCCCGCTCCTAAAATGCCCCGGATACCGCCGGTGCCAAAAGAAAGCGGACCATAAAATATTTCTTCAAGTTCAGCTTCGGTTTTATTGAATAAATCTTTTCTTAATTCTTCATCTAATGTTGGTTCATTCATCCAACGTAAATATTGATCTCTCCACATAGTTTCACTCCTCAAAAGCATTATACTAAATTTAAACTTATATCACAAATGATATAGTCGATTAACAATCAATGGCAGAAAAAATACTTTTGACAGGTCAAAAGTATGTTTAACTTTATTTAATGTAATCAACAATACCTTCTTTTCTCGGCTTTGGTTCAGGGTTATCCCCTTTACGGTATCCAAAACAAATTGCGATGTCATGTTCATAGCCCTCAGGTATTTTGACAAGACGATTGATATCAACAGGATCTGCTTGATGATACATAAATCTTGTTTGTCCAACGATACAGGAATCAAGTCCTAAGGATTTGGCAGCGATTGCCATATTTTCAACGGCACAACCGCAATTCATTTCGCTGAATCCTTCAATCATTGAACTGAGGATAATGACAGCTGTCGCATGATAAAAAATATGGTAATCAGGATCATGTTTAATGCCTAAACGGTCCATACCAGCAATGGTGAGACGGTTAATCTCTTCAATAACAACGGGATTGGTAATCACTGAGAAGTGCCAATTTTGTTTGTTTCTCGAATTAGGGGCATACATGCCACATTCGATAATCAATTTCAGCGCTTCATCATCAACCAACTGAGTCGTGAATTCACGAACGCTGCGACGGTCAAGCAGTAGGTCAATCATTTGATTCTTCATGGTAAAACGCTCCTTTACATTTTTTATTCTTCTAGTCTAGCTTTTGACAATTCTGGATGACTAGCAGTCGATACTTCCATGGTTAAACTCGCTGCCTTTTTCCCATAATTAACAGATTCATGCATGTTTTTCTTTATAATCAAGCCATAAAGAGTCCCACTGAGAAGTGCATCTCCACAGCCAATGGAAGATACGTTCTTTTTAGCTTCATAGATAAAGGTTTGATAGACGCTTTTATCGATATTGTATGTGATCGGATTGGTTCCGTTTGTAACCACAACTTGTTTCAAACCTAATTTCAATAATTCTTTGACAGACAATATGATATCATCAACTGGTTTTTCAAGCAATGCTGATAACTCTTTTTGATTCACTTTTAGTAATGAGATACTCTCTAGTACTGATTTAATTTTCACAACTTTTAATTGAGATACACCATCGACTATGATAGTTTTATGACTGAACCGATGAATCAAGTACGTTAATACTTCCTCGGGAAGATTCGTATCAAAAACGAGATAATCAAAATTCTCAATCGCTGCTTCTTTGGATTTAAACATATCAACTGTGACATGGTCCAACAACTCAAAATCATTGATACCTAGTTCGAGTTCTCCTTTAGGACGATGAATCGACATAAATTTACCTGAAGGATAATTCAACTGAATCGATAAAGAATAATCAATATGAAGAGCTTTAAGATTTGATTGAACGTAATCAACGAAGGAATCATTTCCGAAGAACGTTAAAAAATGAATATCTAAATCTAAACGTTTCAAATTTTCTGCGATGTTTTTTGCTACTCCACCAACAGACAATTGAATTGTTCCGGGATTGGAATCAAAAGGGATTATAGTCGTGTTGGAGACGCCTATGATATCAACGTTCGCCGCTCCAATTAAAAGAATTTTGCTCATGTTATTCCAAGATGTTGGATGTGATGTAATCAACACCCATTTTAATTAATTTTTCAGCAGTATCTTTATCATCAACGGTCCAAACGGCGACTTTTAAACCGATGAGATGTAGTCTTTTAATCATATTCTCATCTATTTTGTCATGATGAATATCTAAATTGATATGATGTTTTTCACAAAAATCGAAATGTTTATCAGTCATAACATCCGTTAACAAATAAAGAGTAAACTCTGGATGCGTCTTTTTAATATATGATAAATATTTATCATTAAATGAAATAATACTGATATTCTCAGCCATTTGTAATTTATTGATTTCTTCGATGACAGTTTCCACATTTTCATTCGATAAATTTTGTTTTAATTCAACGAATCCATGTTTTCGGTAAGTTTTACATATTTGCAAAAATTCTGACAATAAAGGAATCGTAATATTTTCTGATAAATTGCCAGTTTTGCGGTCTATCAATGTAAATTTACGAATTTCATCGTATTTAAACGATGGTAAATAGACATTTAACATTCCTAGTCGTAATAAGGTATCATCATGGGAGACAATAATTTTACCATCTTTTGAAGCATGAACATCACATTCCATACCGAAATAACTGCGATTCGCTGCAGCTAAAAAGGCATTAATCGTATTTTCAGTCTCAATACCGCTTAAACCACGATGAGCGACCATACCTTTAAAATATTTATCAATCTTAACAGTATTCATTCAATCACACTCACTTAGCACAAATATTTCGTTTCTATTTTACCATTAATGCGCTGTTTTTAAAACATAAAATACATTTTTTAGAGAAAATAGCTTCGGTTATAACAATTCGTTGTATAATGAATGCTAGAGGATTGATAAAACTATGAATATTGAAGCTTTGATACGTTATTTTGCAACTATTAGAACCGGAGAAATAAAAGTTAAAAACTGGATTCCGACGCTCGTTTTGTTAATTATGCTCCCATCTTTTTTTATTGTTTTTTTCGTATTTCTTGGACTCTTTATTGCCCAAGAACCTATCACATACAACGGCGTGCCTTTGATGCCAACGGATCCTAATTATACAGCCACATTCACCTTAATGTTGACGATTATGGGCATTGTATTTGGAATTATGCTTGTTGGACTCATTATTTCATTACTAGTTAAATCGAAACCATGGGTCATGTGGACGGTTGATTATGACAATAACATGATATGTTATGAAATAACTCCTCGATATGAACGTCTTATCGGACCTGATTATTTAATTATTCTAAACAAACTTAACAAGAGTATTTATAAGACAAAGTCATCCATTGAAGCAAAAGAACAACTCAATAAGACCTTGTTTTGGACGATGCTAGATAAATCAGATAAAATAAAAATCAAGTCAAAGCCCAATCGAATAACCTTAACGATTGTCGACGATACTTCGAGAGAAAAGAGAGTCTATTCCATCGGGTTTGCCCAGGATAATGTCATTCAATGGTATACAGAAACAGTTTCTTCAAGTTATGTCGGTAGCAACAATCTAAAAAGCATGAAAAAGTGTCATATAGAAAATCAAAACCGGGCTATTACTTTACCCATCAATCCTATGATCCGACAAGCAATGACAGAAATGAATTTATAATAAAAGAATAAAATAAGGACGTTCAGTTTAGATTGAACGTCCTTTTTATATCTATTTTACTCTAATGCCTCAGGTTCTTCCTCGCCGAAATTTCTCAAAGAATATAATCGTTTCCAAGTTAAATTAATAACGATTGCAACAAAACCCCATTTGATAAGATTAAATACGCCAAAAATTTCTACCACAGTCCAAAAGGGCATTGGCCATCCATAAACAAAAGGTAAGTTGATAAACGCATTATATAAAGTCATGACCGTCGCTGTAAAAATAACCCCAATCACACTAATGATTAAAATAGGTGATATTTTTTTTGTAACTGATAATTTAGCACGATTTAAGAAAATAGCCATCGGCATGATAAATACCATTGTCGCTATAAAATTGACTCCCTCATCCAAGAAAATAATGACAGGGGCTGAACCGGGTAAGAAAACATGAATAAAATTAGTATAAAGAGAAACAACGGCAGCGGTTTTCCAATCAAACCAAAGCAATGCCATAAAAATAATTAATCCAGATAGTTCAACTTTTAAATACGGAGCTAAAGGCATAATTGGAAAACCAAGTAACATTAAAGCACTGGCTAAACCAATTAGAATTCCTAGAAAAGCTACTTTTCTTGTAGAGAGGGTCTTTGGCGTGTTTGCGCGTTTATCACATCGCATTGCCACCGCCATAATAACCAAATAACCTAAAGCGATGATAACATCAATAAGCAATACATTGAGGAATGGAGTCGGTTCTTCTTTTGTTAAAAGCGCATAAGTGATTCCACTCATAATTGCAATTAACGTCACTAATGAAGTAATCATTCGGTTTGATATTTTTTTTGACGTATCATCACGTTTAGATAACTTTATGACGAGCGCCATGACTGCTAAATATCCGACTAAAATCAAGGAGTCCACCATGATGATTTGCGGCCAAGGAACAGGTGAATCTTTCGTCGAAAGACTAAATGTTATTCCTCCCACGATAAATAAAAGTGCCGCTACAGCAATGTAAACGCCATACTTACTTCTCTTTTCTGGGTTTCGAAGTGTCGTTAATAAATATAGCAACCCAATCGCAATAACAATTGAAACAATGGTGATAATTAAAATCGCTTTGTCTGACATATTTTCCTCCAAATAAAATGCCCTCATTCGAGGGCATAGAAAAAAGACGAAAATAACAAAGAATCATCATTCACTTCTCTCATCCAGACTGTACTGTCGGTTCAGGAATTACACCTGATCATGCTTGCGCTCGCGGACTTTACCGCCGGTAGGGAATTACGCCCTGCCCCGAAGTGGTGCTTATTTAATTTTACATATTAATTATATCATTTTTTAGCGGTTTATCAATATAAATTATTAATAAAACGTTTTCCAACGGTTGATACCTACCGCACGAATCATTGACCCATCAAATCCAATTAATTTCAGTGGTTGGCACAATAAAAAGAATTCTTCATCTAATAAATCTAAATTCATTAGATTTTCGACAATGACTATACGCTGACTTAATAACGCTTTATGCGCTTCAGCTGCGCCCGTTTTTTCAAACCGAATTGATGGCATATCAAGACCGATTAACTCAATTCCGTTTTCTACGAGAAAATCAGTCAAAGAAGCCTCAAATGCAGGAAATGACTCAAAATAATCAGGACTATTCTTTTTATTTGAATAGCCGGTATCGATGACTATCTTTGAATGTTTGCGATAAGCATTATGATAACACATGTCTAAATCATCCGTCTTAATGACATTATCAATGATTTCAACTTTCAATTTTGTTGCAAAACCAATGGTTTTATCAAGTCCAATCGATTCAATATGATCACCCGTTCCTAAGTAATGGGAGGGCGCATCAAGGTGAGTACCGACATGCATGGCAGTTGTCAGGCGTTTAAGACTAAAACCATCTTCATTCGTTTTTCTTCCACCTTCAACTTTTAGGACCGGATCATTGGGATAGATCGGCATTCCTTCAACAATTTCCCACGATAGATCGATAAATTCTGGATTATTCTTCATTTTCCTCAACTTCCTTATAAAGTGCAATTTCTGATACGGAAAGTGTTGGTACAATAACGTAAGTATCTATTTTAACAAAATTGACCGAATATGAGAAGTCACCATAGACGTTATCAATTCTAGCTTCAAAAGCAACGCTCATGGATAACAATTTAGCTTTTTCAGAAAACGTGATAGAAACGCTTGCGGATTTGGCATAATCCATGACTGGTAAAATATATAACGTTTCTTCAACGACCGTTGATGATAACAAAAATGATAACTTAATATCTTTCGAAGAAGCATGATATTGAACATCTTGAACGTTATCCTCATCGATTTGTTTTTTTAAGAACATCGTGTAAAGTTTTACGAAAGCATCTTGAGTTTGAGCTTGAAAAGTCTTGGTAGATTGTGAGTTTTCATTGATATTATTGTTATAAATGATTCCATTTTGATAATTAGTTATTACCGATGAAGGTACATCATTAACAACCATATTGACATCGATGAGTCCGACTTGATTTTCCGACCCAATGCGTTTAATTCGAATTCTTAAATCATCGCGCATAAGATGCGCTGTACTGGCATATTCACCTTGATAGTCAAGTTCTAATGATTCAGCGTCAAGATAGTTTTGAATTGCTTCATTCATCAGATCAAAAGCATCTTCGATAGACATGTCAATCGGTTCGTTTTGACAAGCAACTAGTGTAAAAGAAAAGAGAAAGAGAAATATAATAAGCAGTATTTTTTTCATATGAGCACCTCTTTAATAATTATATCAAATTCACCTAAAAAAACCAATTTTTATCAAAAAAAGTGCCGGATTTTATCCGACACTGGATGATTATAACGGTTTTACATGCCAAATCTTCGATGCATAATCTTGAATCGAACGATCACTTGAGAAAATGCCGCTCTTCGCAATGTTAACAATTGAACTCTCTAACCATTTATTTCGGTTTTTATATGCTTCATTCACACGGCTGTGAGCTTCAACATAAGGCATAAAATCTTTTAAAACGAAATAGGTATCTTCATAAAGTAAACGGTCATGGATTTCTTTGAATTCATTGATATCGACGTTTGTGAAGAAGCCATTGACCAATTGATCAAGAATGATTCTTAACTCAGGAATTGATTCATACATAGCTTTTGAATTGTAACTATGATTCTTTTGCATCTGAGTCACTTCTTGTGAGTTTAATCCAAAGATAAAGATATGGTCATCCCCAACTAACTCATGGATTTCAACGTTAGCTCCATCTAAGGTTCCAATTGTCAACGCACCATTCATCATGAATTTCATGTTTCCTGTGCCTGACGCTTCTTTTGAAGCGGTTGATATTTGTTCGGAAACATCACAAGCAGGCATGATAATTTCTGCATATGAAACATTGTAATTTTCAACAAATACAACTTTGAGATAATCCTTGGTATCTGGATCATTGTTCACAACTTCACCGATGGTGTTGAGTAATTTAATAACTTTCTTCGCAAAATGATAAGCACCTGCGGCTTTTGCACCAAATATAAAGGTATGAGGAACATAATTCTTTTTGAAATCCGAGTCTGATTTCAGTTTGTTATAGACATACATGATGTTTAAAGCATTCATTAATTGACGTTTATATTCATGAAGACGTTTCACTTGAATATCAAAAATGGAATCTGGATTTAATTGAATGCCTTGTTCCTGATAAATGCGATTTGCTAAAGCTATTTTCTTAGCTTTTTTCATTTCGGCTATCTTTAATTGCGTAGAAGCATCCGCTTTAAACTGAAGTAATTTTTCTAATTGAAGCGGTTGATGTTTCCAGTCAGTACCGATGGCTTCATCAATAATCGATGTTAATTCCTTATTCGAATGAATTAACCAGCGACGGTGCGTAATTCCATTCGTCACATTATTGAATTTATCGGGATATAACCGATAAAAATCATTCATTTCGATTTCTTTTAAGATATCGGTATGAAGTTTGGCAACGCCATTGACACTGTAACAACCGACTAGACATAAATTCGCCATACGGACAACACCGTTGTGAATAATCGCCATACGGTTAATTAAATCAATTTGTTGGTACGAATAATTGTCGACTAAGAAACTAAAGAAACGGCGGTTAATTTCTTCAATCAGTTGGTAAATTCGTGGCAATATCGGTTGCATCAAGTAGATTGGCCATTTTTCTAAAGCCTCTGACATAATCGTATGATTCGTATAGGCCGTCGAACGATGAACGATATCCCAAGCTTCATCCCATACCATATTTTCTTCATCGAGTAAAATTCTCATCAATTCAGGAATGATTAAGGTTGGATGGGTATCATTGATATGAAATACAACGTGTTCTGGTAAAGAAGCTAACGTATTATACTTCTCTTTATGTTTTTGACAAACGCTTTTCACGCCTGCGGCGGTGAAAAAGTATTGTTGCATCAATCTTAAACGTTTGCCTTCTTCAGTGGTATCATCAGGGTATAAAAAACCCGTAATTTTTTGAAGATCAAATTCGTATTCAAAAGCACTTTTGTTTTTGGGATACTTTCTCGAAGGTTCAGCATTCCATAGTCTTAACGCGGTCACAACGCCATTATCTGCGCCAACAATTGGAACATCATAAGGAACAGCCTTGATAAATTCAGAAGGACGGTATTTCATCTTCCCGTCGTATTCCACATAACCAAAAAATGGAATATCAACCGCTTCTTCTTCCTTGCGTATTTCCCAAACGTAGCCATCTGATAACCAGTTATCTGGACGTTCTTCTTGGTAACCGTTTTTGATGGCTTGACGGAATAAACCATAGCGATACCTAATGCAATTTCCAAACCCGGGAATGCCTAAGGTTGCCATTGAATCGAGGTAACAAGCCGCCAAACGGCCTAACCCACCATTGCCCAGACCAGGGTCAGGTTCATATGATTCGACTTCATTGATATCTAAACCCATCTCGGCAAAAGCAGCTTCAGCGATATCACGAACACCCATATTGATTAAATTGTTTGTGATTAAACGGCCCATCAAAAATTCCATGGAGAAATAATAGACCTCTTTTTGATGACCTTTTTTTAAGGTTTCATTGGTCTTCATCCAATCTTGGGCAATCGTTTCTTTTAATAATTGTCCTAGTACATGATAACGCTGACGCACACTAGAGTTTGTTACATCCGTTAAATATGTTGTTTTTAGTCGATCGATAAATACTTTCTTAAAAGCTTGCGCCGACTGAAAATGTCCTTTATTCATTGTATACACCTCACAATGTTACATTATACCATTTTTAACTCTATTCTAAAGAATAGACAATATGATAACGGTTACCGATTGGATGAACCAATCATCGTTTTGTAGAGTTCGACGTAAGCTTTCGCACTGACTTCCAATGAATAATGAGAAGCCATGGCATTTTTAATCAGTTGTTGCTTCAGCTGCGTTTCACCGCTGTTAAACAAATGAAGGGCGTTATACAACTGAAAGATTAAATCTCTTGAATCATAATTGTAGAATTTAAAGCCATTGCCTTTTTTTGAAACGCTATCGAATTGCTCAACAGTATCGTTGAGTCCTCCGGTTTGACGAACAATAGGAATCGTTCCATATTTCAAAGCAATCATCTGGGAGGTTCCGCATGGTTCAAAGCGAGAAGGCATTAAAAATGCATCTGCACCCGCATAGATATAATTTGGATTGGTCGCATCATAACCAATATTGAGTTTCATCCGGTTCGGATATTTCGCTTCTATTTGTCTTAATGCATTAATATAACGTTCTTCACCAATGCCTAAAAGGACAAATTCGACGTTTGGCTGCGACATAAATTCTTCTAAAGCTGGAATTAAAATATCAAAGCCTTTTTGTTCGACGATTCTAGAGACCATGCCCATCACAAAGTATTCGTCGCCAACGGCGATATTCATGGTTTGTTGAAGATACTTTTTGTTCAAAGGTTTGGATTGAAAGACATTTTTAGCGTTGTAGGGCACTTTAATTGAAAGATCAGTCATTGGATCTATCTCATCAGATAAACCGTTTAAAATGCCATAAAAATCACGGTCACGGCGGTTGATGATTTCAACAAGATTCTTGGAATAATATTCATATCTTAATTCGTCATGGTAGGTCGGTGATACGGTTGAAATCGTAGAAGCATTATTGAGACCTAATTCCATAAAATTGATGGTTTGATGATAATGATTGATATCATTCAGTCCCACTTTATTCAAAATCGACATCGGATGAATTCCTTGGTAATCAATATTATGAATGGTCATCAACGTTTTAATCGATTTGATCGTTTCATCGTTTTTGACTAACAATGGAATTAAACCGGTATGCCAGTCATGGATATGAATGACATTGGGAAGTTCATCAAAAATAGGGATGAAGTTTAAACAGGCTTTTGAGAAGAAAGCAAATCGATCACCATCATCGTCGTAACCGTAGATTTCATCTCGATCAAAGAAGTCGTAGGATTCGATAAAGTAATAATTCGTATTTTGATCTAAATAAGAATAGAGCGTCACTTTATATTTAACGTCTCCATAAAGAATAACGGCCTCAGCTCGCATCTCGAGTAATAAACGGTACTTATCTTTAATCCGTGGATATAACGGCATCATGACTGAAGATTGAACTCCGAGTTTACTATAATTGAGCGCTAATGCGCCAACAACATCTGCTAATCCACCGGTTTTAACAAAGGGTTCACACTCAACGGCGATTTGAACGATATTCAATTCTTCATCGCCGGCAACGATTTGTTTTTTCTCTGAAATAAACAAATCTTCATTCGTACCCGTCACTTTTGCTTGTTTCATGACTTTTGTTTCTTTATCCAAAATGGCGTATTCAACGAATGCGCCTTCTTCAATGACACACTGATTCATTATCACTGAATTTTTGACGGTTGCGCCTTTTTTAACAATCGCTTTTCGACCAATGATAGAATTGAAAATCGCACCTTCAATAACCGCTCCACTGGCGATAATCGAATTTTTGACAAAGGATTCATTCCCGTATCGCGAAGGGCTAGACATCGTCTCCTTTGAAAATATCGGGTGTTGCGGATTAAACAATTGATGTCTTGTTTCCATGGATAATAACGCCAAATTTGCTTTATATAATTCCTCAGGGGAATCAATGAAAAAACAAGCTGATTCAAACACATAAGCATTCTTATTGATAGAAGGTGAATAATCATAGACTTCTGTTAAATTTCGATACTGAAGATCATCATAATTTTTGATGTAACTCAATAATGTCGTCTTAGATAAAACAAATGTCTTTAATCGTTGTCCTTCAAATGACAAAACTTCTGTGATATCAGCCTGACGTAGTAAATGATTTTTTAATACGTCAGCGTAGTCAATGTTCCAAACGATATTAGCGGGAGATACAATGACATATTCTTGAGTACTTCTGACAAAATACTCGATATGTTCATACATTCTTTGAAAGGAAATCGAATCTTCACTTTTTAAATTCAGATTTTTTGGTTGTAAAATGAAAATACCATCTTTTCTTCTGGATAAATCCCAGCGATCTCCTGAACCAATATGGTCTGATAAAGAGCGATAATTGCCATATGGAAAAATCGCGACATTTCGAATGCCCGAATTTTTACAATTTGATAAAGTAAAATCAATTAATCGATATTTTGCGCCAAATGGCATCGCACCTGGCATCCTGTGACGCGTTAACTTGTTAAAGTTGCCTTTAATGGTCGCATCAACGACCATAAACAAATTATTCATCGACGCCACCTACCTCCATCATATTGGAACTGTCAATAACAATAACTTCGTCTGCTATCAAGGTATAGTTTTCTGGAATAATAACGCCTTTATTGACGATCACGTTTTTAAGTCTCACGTTTTCTGAAATGAAAACTTGCGGAAGTAATACACAGTTCTCAATATGAGCGTTTTTCATCACAACGACTTGATAACCAACCGTTGAATGAATGATGTTTCCATCAATGATTGACCCATCTGCAATAACACTTTTCTTGATAATTCCGTCTTCTAAAACGATATGCGGTGGGAGATTCATTGATTTTGAGTAGACTTGAATTCCTTTTGAAACGTTTAAGGAAAGAAAATTAGGATCATCTAGCATATCCATATTTGCTTGAAATAATGAATCAATCGTGCCAACGTCTTTCCAGTAGCCATCAAAGGGATAACTAAAAATTTGATAACCTTCTTTATAAGCATTTGGGATGACGTTTTTACCAAAATCGATGCTTTCTTCATGACCGATACCCCGTAATAACGTTTCTAGTACATCCGTTTTAAAGAGATAAATTCCCATCGAAGCATGTAAAGACTGCGGATTTTGAGGTTTTTCTTCAAATCCTGTCATTCTTGTATCAGAGTCGTACTGAATAATGCCAAAACGCTGTGTCTCTTCTTTAGGAACATCGACAGAAGCAATTGTTAAGTCAGCGTTATGTTGTAGATGATGATCAAACATTTTTTGATAATCCATTTTATAAATGTGATCACCCGCTAAAATCAAAACATGATCTGCTTGATATTGTTTGACAAAACTAAAATATTGATAAATGGCATGGGCGGTTCCTTTTTGCCACTGGACTTCGCCACTTTTTGCATAAGGCGTTAAAAAGGAAATTCCGCCGTCAATCGTGTCTAAATCCCACGAACCGCCGTTGCCGATATAATTCATGAGTTCATACGGTTCATATTGGGTAATCAAGCCAACGACATCAATATTAGAATGGGCTAGGTTGGATAGAGTAAAGTCGATAAGGCGGTATTTACCGCCAAAAGAAACGGCTGGTTTTGCCGTATCTTTCGTAATTTCATTGAGTCTAGATCCCTTTCCACCCACTAAAATCATCGCAATTAAAGAGCGTTTCATCCCTGCACCAACTTTCTATTCAAACAGACCTTCTAACACCCGATATTTAAAAATGGTAATTGATAATGGAGCGAGTTTCATAGTAATGGTATACTCGCGGTTATGGAATTGATCATGAACCGCATGAATCGGTTCACCGTTATAAACATTAGAACCACCGTAGATATCTTTATCGCTATTGAGAATTTCTTCATAAACACCTAATCTTGGAACCCCAAGTTTAAAGGACTCATGGGCCGTTGGCGTCATATTTAAGACAACGACGCAGAAATCTGAGGGTTCGGACGCATATCTGATGAATGAAAATACGGATTGATCACGATTCGTCGAATCAATCCAAGAGAATCCATCCGGATGATGGTCTTGTTCATAAAGCGGTTTATGATGGTCATAAACTTGAATTAAATCACGAACAAATCGATTGGCACGTTCATGAAGTGGATATTGTAATAAGAACCACTCGAGTTCTTCTTTATCTTTCCATTCATGCATTTGAGCAAATTCACCACCCATGAAAATGAGTTTTTTACCAGGATGGGTGAACTGTAGTCCGAGTAAGGTTCTAAAGTTCGCGAATTTTTGCCAATAATCACCGGGCATTTTATTAATGAGTGAATGTTTCCCGTGTACGACTTCATCATGAGATAAAGGTAAAATAAAGCGTTCGCTATAAGTATAGACAAGCCCGAAGGTAATTAAATCATGATGATATTTACGGTATATAGGATCTTTTTCAAAATAGCGTAAGGTATCATTCATCCAACCCATATTCCACTTATAATCAAAACCAACGCCACCTTCGGAAACAGGATAGGTCATTTTAGGGAATGTTGTCGAATCTTCGGCAATCAGTAAAACTGAATGATCTTCTTGTTTCACTGTCACGCTGAGATTTTGAAGAAATTCTACCGCAGGATAGTTGGTACCATTGGATTGGTCGCCAAGGTAGTAAACAATATTGGAAACGGCATCAATTCTAAACCCATCGCAATGGAAATAACGAATCCAAAAGAGGGCGTTAGATGATAAAAAGCTGCGCGTAACACCTTTTCCTAAATCAAGATTCACCGTTCCCCAAACTTCATTTTCTCTGATTTTATAATCGGAATATTCGTATAGGGGTTCCCCATCAAATAGATAAAGACCATGGGCATCTTTACAAATATGACCCGGAACCCAATCTAAAATAACACCAATATTATTTTGGTGACACATATCGATTAAATACATTAAATCTTTCGGAACACCATAGCGGGAGGTTGCACTAAAATAGCCTGTTCCTTGATACCCCCACGATTCATCTAAAGGATGTTCGACGATAGGCATGAGTTCAATATGAGAAAAACCATGAGCTTTGACATAAGGGATCAAATAATCCACTAGCTCATTATATTTATGAACGGATCCATCAGGTTTTGTCATCCATGTACCCAAATGAACTTCATAGATGGCTAATTTGTCCGTGTAAATCGAATGATTTCTCCGTTTTTCAAGATAGGTTGTATCGTGCCAAACGTAGCCGTCGATATCATAGACCTTCGATGAAGTTTCCGGACGATGATCAGAAAAATAAGCATAAGGATCGGCTTTAAAGATGGTTTGCCCGTAAGCGGTCACAATACAGTATTTATACCTTGTCCATTCATGAAGTTTCGGAATAAACAGCCGGTAAATACCGATTGGATCAATCTTCTCCATCACATGAATTCTTGAATCCCAGTTGTTAAAATCACCCACAACACTCACAATTTTCGCATGGGGGGCATAGACGGTAAATCTGACTCCCATCACACGATTGAGATCATCTTTGATAATGTGACTTCCGAAATGTTTGTAAGCTTCTAATAATTTTCCTTCATTAAACAAATACAGATCAAATTCGGTCATTAAGTCGTTCATGATTATCTCCCTTCAAGAAACTTTTTTATGGTATCATATCGATACCCTTTTGCCATTAGCGAGGAAATGATTTTACTTTTGATATCATAGTCAGATAAACTTGAATCGCGATATTTCTTTAGACTTTTTTGGTAATCTTTTTCAATCATTAATAATTCATTCTCAACAGTTGAAAAGAGATGAGCTCTTTTTGATACAAAAGCGTCGCAATCGTTTAACTCATAGCCTTTTTGATAGAGAAATTGTTTCATAAGTAACATCGCTTTTGCTTTTGGTTTAGATGATAAAGAGGGTAATTTTTTATCAAATAAGCTATTTAAGTTATGTTGTATTGCAGATTCATTCATCTTTTGATGCAATCGTTGAAGGAGAGAATCATCGATCCCTTTATGTTTTAATTCATAGATGATTTTATTAGGACCATTTAAATTTAAATGAAATGTTCTTTCAAAATATTGAAGAGCATATTGTTCGTCATCTAAAAAATGAAATTGTATGAGTTTATGGATAATCTTATCGATATCTTGAATAGTAGTGACTTTATCCTCTAAATATCGCTTCGTTTCATCAATAGTTTTTGGATATCGCGATAATAATGCTTTTGTTTTTTGATAAACTGAATCGATGGCGTAATCAGCTTTAAAAATACGAAAAGCCGTTTCATCCAATAATTTCCCTTTGATTAACCGATGGTTGACCACAAGATCTTCAGAAACGACATAGTCATGCGTATTTAAATTATCGTCTAAGAACGTGACCGTATACGACGATTTGTTATTTGTTTTTAAGCTTTCCACTTTCATCATTTTTCACAAACACCTCTTCTTTTGTGGACCATTCACCTTGAATTTCAGAAGCTGGTGTAACAAAAACGAATGCTTTAGGGTCGTTTGTTGCGATGATTCGACGGACCATATGATATTCCGTATTTTGAATGACCATTATTAACATGGTTTTTTTGTTTTCAGTAAAACCGCCGACGCTTTGCAGTTCTGTCACGCCACGGCGTAACATCGCAAATATTTCAGCCTTTATTTCTTTAGGTTTATCTGTAATGATATTAACTGCTTTTTTAGACTGACTTCCCATCACAATCGAATCGGACACTTGACCGGAAATATAAACCATGACGACCGCATAAAGTAGATTAATAAACCCTTGATTTAATCCTCCAGGGAATGTCAATGCCCCTAAAACGATAATCAAACCATCAACGAGATAAACGGAGAGTCTCAAAGAGAGTTTCGTATATTTTTTGACAATTTTGATGATGATATCAGAACCACCGGTCGATCCCCCGTATTGAACGACAATCCCAAATCCCACACCTGCGAGCATCCCAGCATATAAAATGACGAGTAATAAATCACTTTCTCTAAAGGTTGGATCAGGAATAATGACTTCGAAAAGAGCTAAAAAAATAGGGAATAATAGACTACCAAAAATACTGTTAAGTAGTTCTTGTTTTCCTAAAAATAAAAACGCCATAATTAATAAAAACGAGTTGAGTACTAAAGAGAAAAACGAGATAGGGAGTGTGGGAATATAACGGTTTAGAATCATCGCTAAACCCGTTGATCCACCCACGACCAATCCAGAAGGAATAACGAAAAAATAGTAGGCCACTGCCATCGCTAAGACACCGAGTGTCAAGAAAAAATATTGTTCGATTTTGCCGATTTTACGGATTTTAAAAAATCTTGTTGACATGTTCTATCCTTTTGATTCCTCGTTTTGTTGGATGAGGAATGCGTCGATGAAATCATCTAAATCGCCATCCATCACTTTTTGTACGTTCCCTGTTTCTTGATTTGTTCGATGATCTTTAACCATCGAATAAGGGTGAAACACATAAGAGCGAATTTGTGATCCGAATGCGTTTGAGATTTTATTATTTGCTAATTGTTCAAGTTGTTCGTGTTGTCTTTCAAGTTCTAATTGATAAAGTTTACCTCTTAACACACGCATCGCTGTTTCTCGGTTTTGGATTTGACTGCGTTCGTTTTGACAAGTAACCACGATTTTTGTCGGTAAGTGGGTAATTCGAACTGCAGAATCCGTCGTATTAACACTTTGTCCACCGTTCCCACCGGATCGGTAGACATCGATTTTTAAATCCTCATCATTAATTTCAATGTTGATCGAATCATCGAGTTCAGGTACAACCGTGACCGAAGCAAAAGAAGTATGTCTTCTACCAGAAGCATCAAACGGTGAAATTCTTACTAATCGGTGAACCCCTGATTCTGCTTTTAAATATCCGTAAGTATTCGGACCAGAGATTAGAATAGTAGCTGATTTTAAACCAGTTTCATCACCAACCATGTAATCAAGGACGGTGACTTTATACTTTTTGGATTCGGCGTATCTTAAATACATGCGGTAAAGCATTTCTGCCCAATCTTGACTTTCGGTACCACCCGCTCCGGGATGGAATTCTAAGATTGCATTGAATTTATCATAAGGTTTATTGAGTAATGTCGAGACTCTTAAATCAGCGACCATTTTCTTAAATTGTTTAACATCAGAATCGATTTGAGACAGATCCGTCGTCTCATCAATTTCAGCGAGTTCATAAGTCATTTGTAATGTTTCAAACAAATCTTTGATTGCTTGATATGATTCTATTTTTGATTTTAATAGATTTTGTTTTTCAATCACTGATTGTGCTCTTTTTTGGTCAGACCAAAAATCGGTAGCATAGGACAATTGATCAAGTTCTGTGAGTTCTTTTTGATATGATTCCAAATCAAAAGAATTGTCAAGAATTGATAAATCTTCTTTGAGTTCGGATAATATGACTTTTAATTCGAGATATGTCAAATTAATCACCTGTTCTTAATGAATGTTTTGTCCATGGCAATGTTTAAATTTTTTACCTGAACCACAAGGACATGGATCATTGCGGCCAACGGTTGTTTGAACTTTCACAGGTTGACGTTTGCGGTTTTCATCTTCTTTACCAGAGAAGGTTGAAATCGGTTTTGCGACTTGTACTCTTTCGGTATTTTGTCTCACTTGTGCTTTTAATACAAAACGAGTTACTTCGCTTTGAATGGTTTGAACCATGGATTCAAACATCTTAAAGCCCATTTCTTGATATTCTCTAAAGGGGTTAATTTGTCCATAACTTTGTAAAGTGACAGATTGACGAAGTTCACTCATGGAGTCGATATGTTGAACCCAATAAGTATCAACAACCCTCAAAGTAATCGCTTTTAAGAAATCGTTATAGATTTTTTCATTCGCCAATGATTTTTTCATTTCTACTTCTTTTTTATAAGAATCCATCACATAAGATTCCAAATCATTAGCTTGATTGAAAATTATATCTTTTTCTAGCAAATCCTTAGGGAAATAACGATTGAGTTGTTTCCACGCTTCTTCGCGATCAGTCCCATAGTTTAATAGAATTGTTTTCAGGGTTGATTCAATCATGGAATTAACAGAATCTTCAATGACCTCTTTGAATAATACATCCGTTCTTTGGGCATAAATGATTTCTCTTTGACGACGTAAAATTTCGTCATATTGTAGTACGGTTTTACGACGGTCAAAGTTATTTCCTTCAATTTGATGTTGGGCACGAAGCACCATTTTTGAGAACATGCCATAATCTAATGGTTGTTCTTGGTCTGAACCTTTGGTCATCGTAATTAAAGAAATCATTCTTTTGAAACGATCCCCACCGAAACGACGCATTAAATCATCATCGGCTGATAAATAAAATCTTGAGTAACCCGGGTCACCTTGACGTCCGCTTCGACCTCTTAACTGATTGTCAATACGTCTAGATTCATGACGCTCAGTACCGATAACAGCCAATCCACCCAGTGCTTTTACACCTTCGCCGAGTTTAATGTCGGTACCACGTCCAGCCATATTGGTCGCAATCGTTACCGCGCCTTTTTGGCCAGCGTTTAAAACAATTTCGGCTTCGCGTTCATGTTGTTTCGCATTTAATACGTTATGTTTAATGCCCCGTTTTTTGAGAAGTCCACTTAGCAATTCTGAACTTTCAATTGAAATAGTACCAATCAATAACGGTTGGCCTAACTCGTGACGTTTTTGAATTTCATCGGCTAACGCAATATATTTCGCGTTCATAGTAGCAAAGATTAAGTCGTTATCATCAATACGGATAACAGGCATGTTGGTTGGTATTTCAACAACGAACATGTTATAGATGTTATGAAATTCTTCTTCCTCAGTTTTAGCAGTACCAGTCATACCAGCAATCTTTTTGTACATTCTGAAGAAATTTTGGAAGGTAATCGTTGCGAGTGTCGTCGTTTCTTTCTTAACTTCAACCGCTTCTTTGGCTTCTAAAGCTTGATGAAGTCCTTCAGAAAATTGACGGCCATGCATCAAACGTCCGGTAAAAGGGTCGACGATAATGACTTTGCCATCTTGAACGACGTAATCGACGTCTTTTGTCATAATGTAATTCGCTCTTAAAGCATTATTAATGTGATGTAATAACACGACATTATCTAAATCATATAAATTTTCAATATGAAAGAATTCTTCAGCTTTTTGAATACCTGCTTCCGTTAAGTTGACCGTTTTATCTTTGATGTCAACTTGGAAATCAGTTTCACCAATTCGAATGGCGAAAATGTTGGCTTGTAAATAGAGCTGTGCCGTATTTTTTTCTCCCCCGGATATGATTAATGGGGTTCTTGCTTCATCGATTAAAATTGAGTCAACTTCGTCTATGATAGCAAAAGCAAGTGGGCGTTGAACTAACGCTTCTTTGTAAATAACCATGTGATCACGCAAATAGTCAAATCCTAACTCGTTATTCGTTGAATATAGGATGTCGCTATTATAAGCTTCACGTTTTTGTTCTGGTGTCAATTCGCGAGTATTGAGTCCGACCGTTAAGCCTAAATATCGGAATAAATTACCGATTTCTCCTTCGGCTTCACGGGCAGCTAAATATTCGTTGACGGTCACGATATGAACGCCATCACCTGATAATGCATTGAGATAAGCAGGCATAACAGCGGTCAAGGTTTTACCTTCACCGGTCTTCATTTCTGCGATGTTGCCTTCGTGAATAACGACAGCACCCATCACTTGAACTTTAAATGGCGTCATTCCCGTTACACGCGTTGACGCTTCTCTAACGACTGCAAAAGCTTCAACCATTAATTGGTCTAAAGTTTCACCGTTTCTATATCGTTCTTTAAATTCAATCGTTTTTGCTTTCAATGCTTCTTCTGAATACGATTGAAAGGTTAAAGCGAGCGCTAAAACTTGGTCTGCAATTTTCTCGAGACGTTTTAACGTTTTTTTATTGGGGTTTAAAAATCCTAACATGAAAGTCACCTCTTCATAACATAATAATAATACCATATTTTATGGTATATTCACAACTTTATTTGACTCAAATTTCAAAAAAAAGTGACCTTTAAGAGGTCACTTCAAATTCCTTCTTATTCTGTTTCTATGATACCGTATTTTCCATCTTCTCTAAGGTAGATAACACAAACTTCATTGTCTTCATTTCTGAAGATAAAGAAATCATGTCCAAGAAGATCCATTTGTGTAATTGCTTCTTCAGTTGATAAGATATCGAGTTTAATTCTTTTGCGTTTAACAGGTGATGTTAATTCCCGTTCAAGTTTTTCAAAATCAATTTCATCGGTTTTAAACGCATCTTTTAATCCAGTTCTAACTTGTAAGCTGCGATTCATTTTGTATTTATTCTTACGAATTTGAGCTTCAAGTTTGTCAATCGCGATGTCGATAGCAGCATACATATCCTTGTCGGCTACTTCTGCTCTAATCGTGAGGAATTTAATCGGTATCGTGATTTCTACTTTCATGAGGTCTTTCTCAACTTTACAAATGACGAAAGCCTCTAACTCCTCAGAGAAGACTTTTTCGATCTTCTTGAGTTTTTTTTCAACATAACTTCTGATTGCTGGTGTGATTTCCAAGCCATTTT
>CAYIYY010000002.1:0-28461 GCA_964367605.1 uncultured Candidatus Izemoplasmatales bacterium
GGTAAAATATAAATATCGAAACGTTTCAATTTTAGGAGTAACTTATGAATAAAAGTCTTAAGTGGTGGAAAAAAGCAGTTGTTTATCAAATATATCCTCTTAGTTTTGCTGATTCTAATGGAGATGGATTCGGTGATTTGAAAGGTATCGTTTCTAAACTTGATTATCTTAAATCGTTAGGTGTTGATGTTTTATGGTTAAGTCCTGTTTATCAGTCTCCTATGGATGATAATGGCTATGATATTAGTGATTACTATAAAATTGACCCTATTTTTGGTACGATGGATGATTTCAATGAATTACTTAATAAAACTCATGACTTGGGCATGAAAATCATTATGGATTTAGTCATCAATCATACTTCTGATGAGCATGTTTGGTTTAAAGAATCAAAAAAATCAATTGATAACCCTTATAGAGATTATTATATTTGGCGGGATGAACCCAGTGACATAACATCTGTTTTTTCTGGGTCTGCTTGGGAGTTTGATCCAACTACAAACCAATACTATTTTCATCTGTTTAGCAAAAAACAACCAGATTTAAATTGGGACAATCCTAATTTAAGAACTGCAATCTACCAAATGATTAACTATTGGCTTGATTTAGGCGTAGACGGTTTTAGACTAGATGTTATTGATTTAATTGGGAAGGATGTCGATCATTTTCAGTTAAGTGATGGTCCCTATTTGATAGAAAGATTAACTGAGTTGAAAAATAAATGTTTTCTTCATCGAGATATTATGACCGTCGGTGAAATGCCTGGATTATCAATTGAGCGTTCCGCAGAAATCACTGATGAAAAAAATGGTTTTCTCAACATGATATTTCAATTTGGACATGTCGGTTTAGATGAGGTGCCAGGCAAGGGCAAATGGGTTCTCAAAAATTTAGATTTGCTTGAATTCAAACAGTATTTTTTAGAATCACAAACAATTCTAGCAAAACAAGGTTGGAATAGCTTGTTTTTAGCGAATCATGACCAACCTCGCGTCGTTTCAAGATATGGTAGTATTTTGTACCGTAAAGAAAGCGCAAAAATGCTAGCGACGATTCTTTACGGCATGCAAGGCACTCCTTATATCTATCAAGGCGAAGAAATTGGAATGACAGGAGTCAAATTTCAAGAATTATCGGATTATAAAGATGTTGAAACAATTAATATGTATCATGAATACCGTGCCAAAGGTTGGTGCCATGATCAAATTATGACCTCCATTTACGCAAAAGGAAGAGATAATTCACGAACTCCGTTTCAATGGGATGATTCACTAAATGCGGGATTCACCAATGGAATTCCATGGTTAAAAGTTAATGATAATTATCCTATTATCAATGCGAAAAAAGATTTATCGGATATTGATGGAGTCTATCCTTATTTTCAAACGTTGATTCGATTAAGAAAAAATCTATCCGTTTTTGATTTTGGCGACTTTCAATTAGTCGATTCTGACAATCCCAGTCATTTTAGTTATCTAAGACAGTATCATGACGAGTCTATGCTTGTCATTGGATCTTTTGTTGGACAATCCATTCAAGTTGACTTTGATAATTACCATCATTATCAATGTCTCATCAGCAATTATCCTTCCGTTTCATTATCTAAAACAACGAATTTGCCCCCTTATTATGCAGGAATTTATTATAAAAAAAGCGAGAATATATGATGATTAAAATATTGAATCAATTAACAATAAAAGAAAAAATAGGTCAACTCATGCAACTGGCTCCTTATCTCTTTGTAAGAGATTTAAAAGTTGAGGTAGCGGGTCATGTCAGAGCGTTAAATTTAGATGAAGAGAAGATCTTTCAATCAGGCTCGATTTTAGGCATTGGATCAGCCAGTGAAATGCGTGAAGTTCAATCGAAATACTTAGCGAAAAGTCGTCATAAAATTCCACTTGTTTTTATGGCAGATATTATCCACGGATATAAAACGATTTTTCCAGTTCCTTTAGCGATTGCTGCTTCTTTTAATCCTTCTCTTGCTTATACAACAGCCAGGGTATCAGCGATAGAAGCATCCACATCTGGCATTCATGTTACTTTCTCACCCATGGCTGATTTATCTAGAGATCCTCGCTGGGGAAGGGTCGTTGAAGGTTTTGGTGAAGACCCTTATTTAATCGGCGAAATGGCAAAAGCCATGGTAGAAGGTTATCAACATGATGGCATTAATAAAGCAGGAAATATCGCTGCTTGTGTCAAACATTTCGCTGGTTATGGTGCCAGCGAAGGTGGAAGAGATTACAACACTGTTGATCTTTCTAGACAATCATTGCAATCAAGTTATCTGAATGGTTACCGAAAAGCGATTGAAGCAGGTGCACGGTTAATCATGACTTCATTTAACACCTTAGAAGGAATTCCGGCGACTATCAATCGATATCTTTTACGTGATGTTTTACGAGACCAATGGCATTTTAAAGGTGTGACAATTTCGGACTATGATTCTTTACAACAAGTTCGTGCTCATGGAGTCGCTTCTTCAATGAAAGAGGTCGCCTTTAAAGGAATTACTGGCGGACTTGATATTGAAATGGCTTCTACGGCATATACGAATCATTTAGAAGAATTAATTCTTGAAGGAAAAGTTGATAGTAAACTATTAGATGAAGCGGTTTTAAGAATTCTTGAACTTAAACGTGATCTTGGTTTATTTGAAAATCCTTATAAAGGCGCAGATGGCTCAATTGATGAGTCAGTCGTCATGAGCGAAGAATTCATGACGAAAAGTCTTGAAGTTGCTCATCAATCGATCGTGTTACTAAAAAATAATGAAGTACTTCCATTTAAAAAAGACATTAAAATTGCTTTGATAGGTCCTTATGCACAGTCAAGAAAAACGATTGGACCTTGGTCTTGGCACGGTAGAAGAGACCTTCATATGACCTTAGAAGAAGCATTAAGCAATAATGTCTTATTTTGTAAATCAGTAGAATCAGATTCCGATTTGACTGAAGATGACTTTGTAAAGATTAAAGAATGTGACATTTGTTTACTTGCGTTAGGGGAAGATGAACGATTATCAGGAGAAGCTCATTCAAGATCAACTATAAACTTACCAGGTAGACAAGAAGAATTATTCCAAAAAATTCAACATTTAGGCGTTAAAACGGTTGTAACACTCCATAATGGAAGACCTTTGTTACTTGAAAATTTATTGACCGCTGATGCGATTGTAGAATGTTTCTTCTTAGGTTCAAAATCTGCGGAAGCTATTAGAGATGTGTTGTTTGGTATTGTTAATCCTTCTGGTAAACTTCCGATATCATTTCCGAAAAACGTCGGACAAATTCCAGTCTATTATAATCATTTAAATACAGGAAGACCGTATTTAGGACCAGATGATCATAATGAATATGTTTCAAAGTATCTAGATGTTGACAATAAACCAGAATTTCCATTTGGTTTTGGATTATCTTATTCTAAGTTTCAATTAAGTGATTTGCATTTATCTTCGACTGAAATGAATCCGAATGAAACGATTGAAATTTCTGTCATTCTTGAAAATTTGAGTCAAACCCCCGGTTATGAAACAGTGCAGCTCTATATAAGAGATCATCACGCTCAAATTTCAAGACCGGTTCAAGAATTAATTCAATTCAAGAAGTTCTGGTTAAATGCTAACGAACATAAAATGGTCCGTTTTAGTATTAATATCAAAGACTTATCCTACCGTTTGGCTGATGGTTCTTTGGTTTACGATTTAGGGGTATTTACGATCATGGTTGGTACTTCATCCGTAGATTTCTTAAAAGCAGAAATTGAGCTTATATAGGGTGGGAAAATGACTAATTTAGAAAAAGAGTTATATCATAGTTTTTTATACTTTATAGATGAAGCCAATGCTGATGAACAGTCAAAAGGATATGGTTTAATCTTAGACAACAGTAAAAATCGTCATATGGCATCTGTTGCTGCTGTTGGCTTTGGATTGAGCGCCTATGTTATTGGTGTCGAAAATGGATACATCTCGTATGAAGTTGCATTAAAAAGAGTCATAGGTACTTTCAAAACTTTCCTTACAAATGTCGATCAATATGAAGGTTTTTTTATCCATTTTGCGGATGTTGAAACTGGAAAAACGTACAAAAAAAGTGAATATTCTACGATTGATACTGCACTCTTTTTAAATGGTGCGATTACATGCGATTCTTATTTTGATGACGAAACCGTACATTCACTATTTAATCAAATTTATGATCGAGTTCATTTTGAGCATTTCGTTAAAGAATATCAAGGAAAACGTGTGTTTCACATGGCCTATAACCCAACAGAAGATGGTGATTACCGTCATAAATCAAACAGTCCTTGGATCTATCAATGGAACATGTACGCTGAACAATTGATGTTATATTTTTTAGCAGCTGGAAGCGATCGAGTTAGTTCTGATTTAGCAATTGATTTATACCATGGATTCGATCGAAATAAAGGTCAATATGGGCCATATGAATATGTCTATAGTCCCCCAAATTCGTTATTTATCTATCAATATTCTCATGCATGGTTTCAATTTCAAGATTACCTTGATGATAACCAATTTGATTGGTTTGAAAATTCAAGACTCGCAACGCTTGGAAACCGTGCATTTTGTATCGATCATCAACATGAATATCCGACATTAAATGAAAAAGTCTGGGGATTAACCGCTTGCTTAACACCACTAGGATATCGAAATCAGCATGTTTTACCCAACGACTTAAACAAACATGAGCCCTATGCAATGGGGGTATTACCGCCATCAGGGGCAATCGGTTCAATGCCTTTTACACCCATGGAATCGATGGAAGTACTAGATGAGTTATTCAATGTGTATCCAGAAGCTTTTAAAAAACATGGATTTACTGATGGAATTTTAAAACAAGCTGATGGAAGTCTATGGATATGTGATGAGTATATTGCCATCAACAAAGGAATAACGGTATTAATGATTGACAATTATTTACATGGGACAACTTGGAAATATTATATGAAACATCCCATTATTCAAAAAGCAATACAAAAATTAGGCTTTATTAGGAAGTGATGTTATGGCCACGATTAAAGACGTAGCAAAAGCAGCTTCATGTTCCATTTCAACGGTTTCATATGCATTAAATAATGATAAAAGAATTCCCGAAGTCACCGCCAAACGCATTAAGTCAATTGCCGCTGAAATCGGCTATTTTCCCAGTGGGGCTGCTCGCAATCTTAAAAAAAGAAGTATGAATCGAATTTTGGTTGCTATTTCTGATTTTGGTGGACCGGTTTATCATGAACTTCTAGATGGAATTCATTATCAATTAATGAAAAATGGATATACGATGATTGTTTCAACGGGTTCATCGTCTGATACCTTATTGAAAGAGCGGTCTGCGGATGGAGCCGTTATTGCAGACATTCATATAACAGATGAAACTTTGGTGCAAATCGCTAAAAACTTTCGACCTATCATAGTACTAGATCGCAGAATTGAAGATGAATCCATCTATAATATGACGATTGATAATCATCACGCAATGTATGAAATGACAAATTATATTATCGCTCGCGGCTATCATCAAATAGCTTTTATTCACGGTGTCAAAGAAGTATACGATAATATAACTCGATATTCTGGGTTCTTAAAAGCGATGGAAGATAATAATTTATCTGTTTATCAAGAATATATCGGGAATTTTACAAAACAATCAGGCATAGAAATCGCCAATCATATTATTAATAATCATATTGAGATGCCAAAAATGTTTGTATGTGCCAATGATGAAATGGCCATTGGTATCATGGAAACTATGCAAAAACATGGTTTCAAAATTCCTCAAGATTTCGGAATCAGTGGCTTCGATGATATCGAATTATCGGGTTATCTTTCACCTAAATTATCGACTGTCAAAGTTAATCATTTTGAGTGGGGAAAATCAATTGCAAAAACAATTTTAAAATTATTAAATATGGAAAAATTTGACATTCAAAAGCAAAAAGGTCAAGTAATCGTCAGAGACTCGTTTTGAGTCACTGACTTTTTTTATTTTTTTAGTTGAAAGCGCTTGTACATAAAAATATCTTGTGTTATAATTTCATTGTAATATTTAGTGAAACGTTTCGATAGGAGGAATAGAGATGTTTGCAAACAAATACGGTCATTTTAGTGAAAATGGAAAAGAATATATTATCACCAACCCAAGGACTCCCAAACCTTGGATTAATGTTATTTCAAATGGAGATTACTCATTTATGGTGTCTCAAACGGGTGGCGGATGCTCGTGGAGAGGAAACTCTGGTCAAAATCGATTAACAAGATTATACCAAGATCTTATTAAAGATAATTTTGGTAAATATTTTTACCTGAGGAACACCAAAACAGGTAATTTTTGGTCTTTGTCATATCAACCGGTACAAAAACCTTATCAAAAGTTTGAGGTCACTCACGGTGTAGGTTATTCAATTTTCAAATATCAAGTTGAAGAAATCTATTCAGAGATGAAAATGTTTGTCGTTCCAAATAAACCACTTGAAATTATCGAAATAAAATTGACCAATTTCAGCAATGAAACTAAACACCTTGATTTGACAAGTTATTTTGAATGGGAAGCAGGAATTCATCCTGATGAACATCGTGAATTTCATAAACTTTTCATGGACACAGAATTTGACGCGAAATTAAACGCTATTAAACTCAAAAAATATATGTGGGGTTTTGGTGATAAAAACGGTCTTCAAAATAACGCTGACTGGGATTTCATCGGGTTCCATGCAGTAAGTCAGCCTGTGAAATCCTACAATACAGATAAAGAATCTTTTTTAGGAATGTATAATTCTGAAAAAGACCCAAAAGCGATGAATGAGAATAAACTCACTAATTCAGTGGGCCGATTTGGTGATCCTACCGCTTCATTACAAAATGAAATTACCTTGAAACCAGGTGCAACAGAAACGATTGTCTATACCATTGGTGTTACGACTCTTGGGAAAAATGAAATTCCTAATATTGTTCAAAAATATGAAGATTGTGACGAGTTAATTAAAACCTATACGAATCCTGAAGCTTCAGTAAAAGCATTTAAAGAAGTTGAAATTTTTTGGAATGAGTTATTATCAGGTGATCATGTAGAATCGCCGGATCAAGCATTTGATATTATGACGAATACATTCGCTAAATATCAAGCGATTAGCTGCCGCATATGGGGAAAAACCGCTTATTATCAAACCAGTGCTGGTTATGGTTTTAGAGATCAACTCCAAGATTCGCTCATCTTCCTTGAATCTAAACCTGAATTAACAAAAAAACAACTATTAATGCATGCTGAAAGGCAATTTTTCGAAGGTGATGTTTATCACTGGTTTGTCACTTATCAAGGTTGGGGCGCTAGAGGAAATTGTTCAGATGATTTATTATGGTTGCCTTATATTCTAGATTTTTATTTAGAAGAAACGTTAGATTATGCATTACTTGATGAAGTTGTTCCTTTCGCTGATCATGATAGCGCCACAATGTATGAACATGCAAAAAAAGCGATTCAAAAAGCTTTAACTCGTTTTTCAGAACGAGGTGTTCCTTTGATGGGTTCTCATGATTGGAATGATGGATTAAGTGCTGTGGGGCATAAAATGAAGGGTGAGTCCTTCTGGATGTCGTCATTCTTGTTCACAATTTTAAATAAATTTCAACGATACACTCAACTCAAAAATGATGATAAATTTGGAAAAGAATGTCAAAAGTACGCTAACCAAATAAAAGAGACATTTAATCTATATGGATGGGATGGCGAGTGGTATTTACAAGCAACCACCGACGATGGATATGAATTAGGCTCTCATAAGAGCGAAGAAGGAAAAATCTTCTTAATGCCAAATGCATGGGCGATTATGACAGATATCATTCAACCTAATAGAATAGAAAAAGTCGTCCAATCAATGAAAAAATATTTATTAAAGGATTATGGTACGGTGTTAAACTTCCCAGCTTTTACCATTCCTAGAACTGATATTGGCTATGTGACTCGATACGCTCCCGGATTAAGAGAAAATGGGGGAGTTTATACTCATGCTGCAACTTGGGCGGTCTCAGCGTTCGTTAAGGCCAAAGAACCGGAATTGGCATATAAAGCTTATCAAGGAATTTGTCCGCCAAACCGAACAAAAGATCCTGATTTATATTTAGCTGAACCTTATGTAACTTGTGGTAATTCAGATGGACCAATTTCACCAATGTATGGTCGTGGTGGATGGAGTTGGTACACAGGATCAGCTCAATGGCTACATCGAGTAGCGGTTCAAGATATTTTAGGCATTAAGGCAACGTTTAAAGGACTTGAAGTAAATCCTTCAATTTCAAAAAAATGGAACGGATTTAAATATACAAGAAAATTCCGTCAAGCACTTTATGTATTCGACGTTCAACGTGGTAAGTCAAATTCAATCACCGTTGATGGAAAAACCATCGAAGGAAATATCATACCTGATTTCCAAGATCAACAAACTCATCACGTCATTGTGACGATTGAATAATTTTAAGGAGGATAACATGAAAAAAATTATCGTTTTATTTGTTTTATTGTTTTCAGCGATTGCCTTAACTGCTTGTACCCAAACCTCTTCGGCAACGACAAAACAAACAACGCTACCAGGGACAACTACCCCCCCCACCACGACTGAATATCATGATCCTGTAACGATTACTTATGCAGCATGGAATTTAGGAACGGTTGATTCATTAAATCTTGAAAGACTCATGATTCAAGCGTTCATGGAAACCTATCCTTGGATTACGGTCAATATTATTGAAAGACCGAAAGTTCCAGATTCCTCAGGAGTCACGGAAATCGATCAAAACTGGAATGAATTTTTAGGGGCTAGAGCCGCTCAAGGTTCCTTACCTGATGTTTATTTCACCGATTCATCAGAAACCACAATTATGAATAATTGGTCATTAGATGTGACTAGTATCGCAACGGCTGATCTTGAATTCATGGCCATTTCTCCAGATATTCGCAATGCAGCGAATTACGGTGGTAAATTAATGGCATTACCTTATGCGATTTATTATTTTGGCTATTTTATAAATAAAACCATCTTTGACAATATGAATGGCGATTATCCTGTCTTTGAAGATACTTTCGCCGAATTTTTAGATAAAATCGGCGATGTCGCTATCCATAATGTGACCAATGGTTCAGGTATTGCTGGCCTAGTAGGAATTAACCGGATGTTAGAATGGTACCCAGCTCAACTCAATAGTGATTTAGGTTGGTTCTCTTATGATGGTGAAATTTTACATTTAAATGGACCTGAAATGCAAACAACATTAGATCTCTATCAATCCTTAATGTTAGATAAAAGTATTGTATATGATGCTATGACACCAGAAGAACAATTGGCCGCTTTTGGAACGACGAATGCTTGGGCAGCGAATAAACTTTTAGCTTACTGGGAGTATACCCCAATTATTGGCGACATGGTCGCGATGATTGAAGCTGCCGCTGAAGATGGCATTGATCTTGAATTGGATTTTATCGGGACACCGGGTACCGAAGCAGCTCATCAAATTCCGGTTGTTTTAGACTTAATGTGTATTTCTTCACAAACACAAAACCCTGAAGAAGCATATTTATTAGCTAAATGGATGTCATTTGGTAAGCAAGGTTATTTAAAACGAATTGAATTATCCACAACTGTTGAAGGAATTAAAGCGTTAAATATGACACCATTACAACCTGATGAAGAACTCTTAGATGCTTTCTTTGGTATTTATGATACGTTTACAGAATTTAGAAAAGTCGTTGAATATTCTGATTATATAATTGAACCGAATAAGTATGTTCCCGGTTATATCAAAGCAAGATGGACGGGCGATTATGTTGTAAACATGAATTTAGGTCAACTATTTGATTCTGTCATGAACGGTACAGTCAATTACGCTGATGTTAAGAATTCATGGAATGATTTAGCAAATGGTCACTTAACTAATGCAAGAAATGCAGTTTTTGAAAAATTAGGCGTTGATGAATAAAGAATAATCTGTTTGAAAGGAAGATGTTGATGAAAAAGTCATTATTACTTTTCACCGTCTTACTCCTTGGGTTTTCCTTAATGGGAGCTCATGTTGTAACGGTTGAAGCTGATGTAGAACCAAATGATACGACCCCTTTTGATGGAAATTATTATTCTATATTATCTTCATGGAAAAATGAAGTTTTTTCACTCAACAGTTCATTTGAGGTAACGATATCCCCCTCAGATTTTGAGGGGGTTATCCTCAATCCTTTAACTGATAAAGTGGGATATCCCAATTTAGTATATGATTGGACAGATGATTCGGTTATTTCCTTTGATGTTACTGTCCCAACGGAAGGACTTTATCAAATTAATCTTGATTTTTATTCTTTGTCAGAGGATTATTTAGACCTAGAATTAGCGATTAAAATTAATGGTGAATATCAATATAAAGAAATGCAACAAATTATTTTATATAAATTATGGCGTCAAGACGATAGTTTCACTGTTGATCGTTATGGAAATGATTTTTTCGGTTCTCAAACTCAAGCATTCGAATGGATTCATCAAGATTTCTGTGATCCGATGGGCTTGTTTTCTGAACCACTGAAATTTCGTTTAAATGCTGGGTTGAATTCGATTCAACTTTCACGCATTAAAGGAAATATAAAAATCGGGAATATCACCCTACAAGGTGAGCAACAACTTATGTCTTATCAAGCGTATTCTCAAAATAAATCATTGGTTAATGAAGATTTAAAATTGGAATACGAAGCTGAAATACCAACTATAAAAAATGCTTCGAATATTCAATCTGCAGTCTCAAGAACGGTGAATGTAACCCCTTATTCTGTTAAACAACTCAAACTCAATACTTTGTCTGGATTAACTTTTAATTCTGAAAGAGAGAGCGTAGAGTATTCTGTAGAAGTTCCTGAAGATGGATACTATTACTTAACACTGAAAGTACTGCAAAGTACCATAACGAACGGTGTTGTTTTTCGAACCTTAAGAATTAATGGCGAAGTCCCCTTTGAAGAAGCTTATGAATTGCCAATCGAATATCATTCAAAGTGGCAAAACTATACATTAGGCGGTAATAATCCTTATTTGATTCATTTTAATCAAGGGGTTAACACTGTTTCTCTATCCGTTTGTTTAAGCCCCTATCAATCAGCGTATTATCAAATAGATCAAATGTTAGATGATATAAATCATCTGTCTTTACAAATTAAAAAATTGACTGGCAATCAACTCGATGAAGATCGAGATTGGGAAATCACCGATTTTTTACCAAATATTGTGACTGAATTAACCCATTCAGCGGATCAACTTGAAATCATTAAAAATGATATCGCTGCCTTATCTGAAACATCAAAATTGTCTGAAATGGAATCTTTATTAAAAATCGCGATTCGGAACCTTCGTTTTCTAGCGAAAGATCCTAATGAGATTCCTAAAAATATTACTTTATTATCAACCTCGTCTAATTCGATTGCATCAACCTTAGGGAATGTTATTGGTTTGCTCTTAAATAGTCCTTTAGATATCGATAAATTTTACCTTCATACCGAGGTTGAGTTACCCAAAGCAAACGCCAATTTTATTGTCCGTTTTTGGGTGAGTATCAAACGTTTCTTTTTATCGTTCTTTGATATGCGATTTGTCCCTGATACTGATGGAACTGAATTAACGGTATGGGTGAACCGCAATAAACAATATGTTGATTTAATTCAAAAAATGGTTGATGAAGACTTTACTAAGAATACTTCGATTAAAGTAAATGTCTCTGTGATGGCCGCAGAAGGCAAATTAATTTTAGCAAATTCAGCAGGTAAAGCGCCTGATGTCGCATTAGGTGTTTCCTCTTGGTTGCCTTATGATATGGGAATTCGTGGCGCAATCAAAGATTTAACTGAATTTTCTGATGATTCTGAATTTGCACAAACGTTGGATTATTATCAAACCGAATCTTTGATTCCGTTTGTTTATGATAACGGGATCTACGGATTACCTGATACTGAGAATTTCTATGTGTTATTTTATCGTACGGATATTATGAATACATTAGAAATATCTATTCCTGAAACGTGGGAAGAAGTGAAAGATATCATGCCGATATTAAAACGTTATGGTATGAACTTCTACCTACCTCTTTCTAGTGGCACTTCTCTAAAAGCATTTGATGCAACACTGCCATTTTTATTTCAATATGGCTCAACCATTTATGCAAATGATGCTTTTACCGTTGATTTAGACAATCCTCAATCCGTCAATGCTTTAGAAACTATGACAGAACTTTATACCATATATAGTATGGATATAACCGTTTCATCATTTTATAATGATTTTCGATTAGGATTATCTCCCATCGGTGTGGGGGATTTTGGGATGTATATTACGTTATTAAATGCAGCTCCAGATATTCAAGGACTATGGAAAATAGCTTTGCTTCCAGGTGTGGATCAAGAGGGTGTAATTAATCGAAGTGCTCCAGGCGCACAGACTGCCAATATGATATTCGAAAATACAGAAAAAGCGGATGAATCATGGGCGTTTTTAAAGTGGTGGGCCTCTACGGCTACTCAAATTGATTTTACCAATCGTTTACTATCGACATTTGGAAAAGAATATTTATGGAACAGTGCTAATACGGAAGCCTTTGAATCATTAAACATTTTAGAAGAAGATATCGAAATTATTCAAGAACAATGGACACATTTAAAAGAATTACCAAAAGTGCCTGGTAGTTATCAAGTCGAACTTGAAATCTCAAATCTATGGAATAGTGTGGTCATTGATCGTCAAAACTTAAGAGTATTACTAAATGATGGTATTCCGCAAATGAATCGAGAAATTGCAAAAAAAATGGCCGAATTTGGATATATGGATAAGAAAAATGCCGTTTTGAAGCCTTATGTCATCGCCACAACCTCCCTAATTGAAACTTGGAAGCAAGGTGATGACCATGAGTGATATGACTTTGGCTTTAAAAAAGCCTAAATCCAAAGCGGTCAAAGAAAAACAAAAGATTGCCTATCTATTTGTTTTTCCTTACTTGTTAATGTTTGCGATTTTTATTGTCATTCCTGTTATCGCTGCGATTTTATTATCATTTACATATTTTGATGCAGTCAGGTTTCCTAGTTGGGTTGGTTTTGATAACTACATCAATATCTTGACCAACGATGAAGTCTTTATGCAATATGTTATACCAAACACCCTGAAATATGCAATTATTGTTGGACCGGGTGGCTATATTTTGTCGTTTTTGTTAGCTTGGATTTTATCACAGTTAACGCATAAAATTCGCACCGTGCTAGCATTAATCATCTATTCACCGTCGTTAACTTCAGGTATCACAATGGCGGTTTTATGGCGAGTCATCTTTGCTGGGGATAATTCAGGATATTTAAATAGTATTTTACTGTCCTTGGGTTTGATTGTTGAGCCAGTGATTTGGCTTCAATCAAAAGAGTTTTTATTGACCATCATGGTTGTTGTTACCTTATGGAGTTCTATGGGGGTTGGATTCTTAGCGGTATTAGCGGGGATTCTAAATGTTAACCAAGAACTGTATGAAGCAGGTTATATTGATGGTATAAAAAATAAATTTCAAGAAATGCTTTATATTACCATACCTTCAATTAAACCTCAGATGTTATTTGGAGCCGTTATGGCGATTGTCGGGACGTTCTCTTCTTCGGGTATTGGGGTAGCGTTATCGGGGTCTAATCCAACACCACAATATGCTGGACAATTAATCGTTAACCATATTGAGTATTACGGATTTAATAAGTATGAGATGGGTTATGCAGCTGCACTTTCTGTGATTTTGTTGCTTGTGGTATACTTATTTAGCCGAGTAGCTTTTAAACTTTTTGGAAGTAAAGACGAATGAAAAAGCACTCGAAATTTCAAGGGACGAAAATCAACCCATCACGTTTTCATCCTAGTCAAATCCGATATTTAGTGATCTTATCACCCGTAGTTTTATTTATGTTACTACCATTATTGTATATTTTTAATCACGCATTCAAACCGTTAGAAGAATTATTCTACTATCCTCCTAAGTTTATTGTAGAAAGGCCAACCTTCGCGAATTTCACAAGATTATTCCAAGTTACTGGATCGTCAGGAATTCCGATGTCAAGGTATTTCTTCAATAGTATTTTAGTCACTGTTTTAGTTTTGTTTGCCTCGGTCTTAATCTCTACGATGGCGGGTTACGCGTTATCAAAATTGAATTTTAAAGGAAAAAAAATCATCAACGAGATTAATACCTTGTCTTTAATGTTCGTGGGTATTGCCGTGACCATCCCAAGATATTTAATCGTCGAGCGATTAGGATTAATTGATAATTTCTTTGTCCATGTTTTACCCTATTTAGCTGTCCCAGTAGGGCTATTCTTAATCAAACAATTTATCGATCAAATTCCTAGTGAACTCATTGATGCGTCAAGAGTCGATGGTGCAAATGAATGGCAGATTTATACAAAAATAATTTTACCGCTGATAAAACCAGCTATTGCGACGATTGTCATTTTGTCATTCCAAACGGTTTGGAATTCGGCAGATACTTCAACAACTTATATTAATAATGATCTGTTGAAAACATTTGCTTTCTACATGAATACCTTAACCGCTAATACCAATGGTGTTGCTGGACAAGGCATGGCAGCCGCTGCTTCTCTGATTATGTTTTTACCTAACTTAATCATTTTTATCGTCATGCAAAGTAAGGTCATGGATACCATGGCTCACTCGGGAATTAAGTAGGTGATGATGATGAAAAAAATACTGATTATGGTGTTAGTATCGTTGATGTTTCTTTTTATCTCACCACTGAGATTCGTAGAAGCAAAATCTAATTTATATGAAAATGAATTGCCTTATGATACTTACACGGTTGACTTTGAAGGGCAATTAACTTACACGCAAACGGCTTATACCCCAGTGGGCGTCTTAAACCGTTCTGTGTTGCTTTCTTCTCCACAAGATTTATTTATTAAAGATGAATTAATTTATATCGCCGATACTGGAAATTCTCGAGTCGTGGTTTTAGATTATAGTGGAAACTTAGTTTTAGAAATCGGGTTAACGATATTAAACCAACCCACGGGACTTCATGTATCTGAAGACAATTTCCTTTATGTTGCGGATAAAGGCAATGCCTTAGTCTATAAATTTGACTTATCTGGACAACTCATTACCGCTTATGGCAGACCGGTTGAACCGTTATTTGGCGCACAATCGCTTTATGTTCCCACAAAAGTCGTTGTGGGCAGCGGTGAAAACATTTATGTTATTGGCGATGGTTCAACTAGCGGAGTCATTCAACTTAATTATGACGGATCGTTCCTAGGCTATTTTGGAGTCAATCTCGCTAGTAAATCTTTTGTTCAAAAAATCGCTGATATTTTTGTTAAACCCGGTGAATATGCTAGTAATACACCACCTTCCCCAACCAATATCGCAATTAGTACAAAATCATTGGTCTATACCGCTACACCGAATTCTGTTGCGGCCTTAAAAAAACTTGATGTCAATGGCAATAATATCTTAACGACGGTCAATTATAATGAAGAAGTCAATGTCGTTGATTTATCTGTCAATGAATTAGGGTATTTATATGCTATCTATGAAGATGGGCTAATTGTTGAATATGATCCTTCAGGAAATTTGTTGTTTGCTTTTGATGTTGTTCATTCAAACGCTAATGTTTTTGGATTAATTCAAAGACCTTCAAGCATTCAAATTGATCAAAATCAAAATCTGTTCGTCTTAGATATGTCCAAGAATGAAGTTTTTGTCTATCAGCCTTCAAGTTTTTCTAACTTGGTGCATCAAGCGATTGATTTATATAATCAAGGGAAATATATTGAATCCATTTCATTATTTGAAGATATTCTTTTTGAAAATGATAATTTCGCGTTAGCGCATAGTGCTTTAGGTAAAGCATATTATCAAGATGGGTTATTAGAAGAAGCTTTGAATGAATATTTTTTAGCGAATGATATTGCAGGGTATTCAGAAACATATTGGAAAATCCGTGATTTATGGTTAAAAGAACATCTTGATACGGTCTTTACGTTAGTGTTAATCTTTGTTGTTGTTTCAATGGTACTAAAACAACTCAATAAAAGAACGCTCGTTTTTGCTTCTATCAATTCAAAAATAAAGCAATTTGAAAAACATCCTTTTGTTCGTAAAATCACGCTAATTCCCGAAATGATGAAACATCCAATTAATTCAAATTATGAAATTAAACGTGAAAAACGATCATCAGTTTGGATGGCGTTAATGATTCTATTGGTATTATTTATCGAATATTTGATGTTAATGAATTATACTGGATTTGTTTTTAACCGATACGATTCACAAATCCGAATCGGGTTGGAATTTATCAAGTTCTTTGGTGTAATTGGTCTCTTTGTCTTCTCGAACTATTTAGTATCGACATTATATGACGGTGAAGGTTGGTTAAAAGATGTTTTCATTGCCACTATATATGCGTTAAGCCCATTAATCGTAATGATGATTCCCTTTATTCTTATCAGTAATATCTTAACGTTGAATGAATTAATTATCTACCAATTATTTGCCGGCATTATGATTCTTTATACAGTCATTTTAGTGTTTATCGCTGTCAAAGAGATTCATAATTACGAAATCAAAGAAACGTTTAAAAATTTACTCCTCACAATATTTGTCATGTTAATTATTGTTTTAATTCTTTTTATAATCTATGTCTTTGGTTCACAATTATGGACATTTTTAGAATCATTAATCAAGGAGGCGTTTAACCGTGTTTTCTAAAAAAAGGCTGATCGCTTTAAGTATGATTATCATGCTCCTTGTCTTATCTTTGAGTATTCCACCATTAGTTGCTTATACTAGACAACAGCCCAATGATTTCTTATCTGCATCACCCGATGCCATTTTAGATGAAACTTATTTATCAAGTAATCAATTTACTCAAGTCGATGATTTAACGACAGTAGATCAATTATTGAGTGTCCCTGATACCTATTTATTAGTGGGAGAAACAGACGATTTAAAACTTTACATGGAAGAAAACTCCTTTGCGATACGCGTAGTTAATAAGAATGACAATGATTTCATCCATGGATCTTCTTTTGGAAAAACCGGAGACAATTATGATTATTTAGGTACGACATGGGAAGAAAATGTTAATTCGGCAGTAGTATTAAGTTATTATATTTACAACGCTGATAATGGTGAATATACCATTATCGAAGAAAGTTTTCTTGCGAGTAAGGACTCAACTTCATCCTATCAACTAATTGAAAACGGGTTTGAAGCTAGATTAATCTTTGGTAAATCGGGAATCGAACTGACATTAAGAGTATATTTAGAAGATAATTATCTTCAAGTTGAAATTCCAAATGATTCTATTGTTGAAAAAGATTATCAATTGCGAAGCATCAAAGTCTATCAGTTTATGGGTGCCGTTTTTGAAAATACTGTCCCAGGATATATATTCGTTCCCGATGGCATTGGAGCATTGATTCGTTACCAAGGGTTAAATGTTCATACTGATACTTATAATTTCCAGTATTATGGAAATGATGAAGCTTTAAATCCTGAAGTTGAAAATGAACCCTTATTAGCCTTCCCTGTTACAGGAGTTGTTCAAGGAATTAATCAGCATGCCTTTATGACCATTGTTGAAGATGGTGCTGCGTATGCGAATTTTACGGTATCACCGGCGAAGAATACGCTGAGGTTTTATTATAGTTTTAATGAGTTTAGATACCGTAATTTATACCGAACACCGAGAAGCGAATCACAAGCTGAAAATCAAACAGGAACACAAGTCACACAAGATAATATCAATCAGTGTAATGTGGTTTTAAAGTATCGTTTCTTAAGTGGTGATCATGCGAACTATGTGGGCATGGCAAATGCTTATCAAGATTACTTATTAACTACTAATCGCTTAGTTGATCATTTAGATTCTGATTCATTGGCTTCAATGATGATTGAAGTCATTGGCTTAGAGAAAAAAACAGGATTTATTTTCGATGAAAAATTAATCTTAACCAATCTCAATGAATTAAATACGATTGTCTCAGAATTAGGGCAAAAATTAGAAGGAATGAAAGTCATCTATAAAGGATTTACTTCTCGTGGCGCAACCAGTTCAGGAATTGAATATGATCGAATATCTACATCTTTAGGATCAAAAAATGATTACTTGAACTTGTTAGCACAAATGGATAATGTCGATGCCTCACTTTATTTCTATATGGATCAAGCTAAAGTCTATGCAGATGGGAAGTTTAATTTATATAAGGACATTACTCAGCGGATTAATCAAAGTTTTCTATCAGGTCAAGGCCTTGAAAAAGCATATTATTATGTTTCTCCTGATCGAATAAAAACGCATTACCTTGATGCGATTGAATCACTAGTCAAGCAGAATATCAGCCAATTTGCGATTGACACAATCGGTTATAAACTTTATTCAAACTTTGATAACTTAATGACACCGATAGAACGATCTACAATGATTTCAATCCTTCAATCGATGTTTGAATCGTCAAATCAATCGCAAGTGATATATCGGCCAAATGATTATTTATTAAAATATACGGATGCTTATCTTTCTATGCCTTTAACTTCAAATCGTTACCGGATTTATTCCGATACGGTTCCGTTTATGTCTTATGTTTTGGCAGGGGTAATGAAATCCTACTCACCGTTTATGAATTTTTCAAGTTCAGCCCAAATAGATTTACTGAAAATGGTTGATTATCATATTTATCCTAGTTATATCATCACTCAAGCTTCCGCATACTTATTACAAGATACAGAATTAGGACAAATTTATTCCTCGTCTTATCAAACTTGGAAAGAAACTATGATGTCACAAGCCTTATTTGTTGGAAATGCTTTAAACCAAGTCAAAAATCAAACAATTGTATCAAGACTGACGATTTTACCGGGTTTTTATCAAGTGACTTATTCGAATAGCGTAATCATATACATCAATTACACAAATGAAACTCAATACTTAGGCACCATCAACGTCACTCCAAGAAATTATCTGGTGGTGACGTCATGATGAAAAAACCGTTAAAAAGAGCCGTGAGAAACAATCTCGTCGGTTGGGCATTTCTCTCCCTATGGACTATAGGTTTTATCGCATTTATGGCATACCCATTAATATTATCGTTTTATTATAGTTTAGCGAAAGTCACGTTATCTGGAGAAGGCGTATTAGTCAATTACATTGGGTTCGAAAATTACCGCCAAATCTTCTCTAGCGCTGCTGGATTTAGTTTTTTACAATCGGTTCGAGACTTTGCATTAGAGATTCTCTTTAAAGTTCCGATCATCACTGTGTTTGCAATCATTATTGCCGTACTGCTTAATCAAAAATTGAAATTAAGAGGATTATTCCGTGCTATTTATTTCTTGCCGGTGATTATTGCGAGTGGACCAGTTATCAATCAACTCATTAATCAAGGGGCAGCAACAATTCCCTTAGTCGAAGAACTCGGTATCATTGAAATTATCAATAATACCTTTACAGAAGCAATAGCCGTTCCTTTAGGCAATGTTTTCTCAGAACTCGTTGTGATTCTTTGGTTCTCTGGTGTTCAAATCTTGTTATTTATTGCGGCACTACAAAAAATCGATCGTTCGACGTATGAAGCTGCCATGATTGATGGGGCAGGACCTTGGGAATCATTTTGGAAAATTACGATGCCTGCTTTAAAAAGCATGGTTACCGTCTCCATCATTTTTACGATTATTAATTTAGCTACTTTCTCAGAAAACAAAGCGATTTTACATATCAAAAACAATATGTTTGCTTTAGAAACCGGATTTGGGTTCTCTTCAGCGGTTGCTTGGGTTTACTTTATTGCTTTAGCGTTAATTTTAAGCATTGCGATGTTATTCGTCAAAATCTTTACGAAAGATAAGGTGAGACGATGATGAAACAACCATTAAAACAAAGAATTAACCATGTTCTTATCGGAAAAAATCCGAGTGAAGGGATTTTAGGAAGAATTGCAATTTATGGATTGCTGATAATTATTGGATTCGTATATCTTTATCCATTAATCAAAATGTTTGTTTATTCGATTAAGGATTTAGAGGATTTAGTCAATCCGACCGTGGATTGGATTCCTACGAAACTATATTTAGAAAATTATCGAACGTCTTGGATCGTTCTCAATTATGGAAAAACGTTATTGTTTAGTTTACTTGTGACTTTAGTTCCAGCAATTTTACAAACCATCACCACCAGCATTACAGGTTATGCTTTAGCTAAATTCAAAATGAAAGGCAGAATTATCGTCTTTGCATTAATCTTGATTACCTATTTGGTTCCCTCGCAAGTTTATATGATTCCAAAGTATCTTTTATTTGATCGACTTAGTCTTTTAGAATCTGCTTGGGCGATCATTTTACCCGCTACTTTCGGTCAAGGCTTATCGTCAGCCATCTTTGTATTAATCTTTTATCAGTTCTTTAGGATGCAACCGATAGCTTTGGATGAATCCGCTGAAATTGATGGAGCTAATCCGTTCCAAATCTTTACTAAAATAGGGATTCCTTTAGCGTTACCAGCTTACTTGACATCATTCTTATTTTCCTTTGTTTGGTATTGGAATGAAACCTATATCTCATCTTTATTTTTAGGCAATAATTTATTTACGTTACAATTAAGGTTGTTTAACTTTCAGTCACAGTTTTCAAATACAACAGGCCTTTCTCAACAAGCTGTGAATGAAGCTATTAAATATAGCGCGACAATTCTCATCATCTTACCCGTTTTAGTTGTGTATATTATTATGCAAAAATGGTTCGTTGAAGGTATTGATCGTACCGGTGTTACCGGTGAATAGGGGGTTGAAAATGAAAAAGAAATTAATAGTTTTTGTTTTGAGTTTCATACTTATTCTTTCGGTTTTGGGTTGCCATAATCTAACATCTTTAACAACCACTGACCCTGCGAATACCACGACAACAACCCAATCGACTGAATCAACAACGTTAACTGATGAACCATTTGTCTATCTACCCATTGACGTTCCAACTTATGTCTTAGAAGAAGAACGATTATCATTTAAATTCTTTTGGGAAGTTGTCAATGGTGATTCTGACTCCTCTGGGTATGGGATGATTGCGGATCGATATAATACCGTAACGAACACCCCTGGAGTCGCTTCAATTGCTTCCGTCGGATTTGGATTAGCAGCGATGCCGATTGGGATAGAAAATGATTGGATTGAGTACCAAGAAGGCTATGACCGAGTATTAGGTACCTTAAATACCTTAAAGAAAATACAAAGAACTCATGGGTTTTTTTATCACTTTGTTTCTATGTCATCAGCCACTCGATCAGGATCTTCTGAGGTATCCATTATTGACACGGCGATTCTGCTCTGTGGCGCCATCGTGGCAGGAGAATATTTTGGCGGCGAGATAAAAACGTTAGCCAATGAGATTTATCAAGCCGTTGAATGGAATTGGTATTATGATACAAACCGTTTAATGTTTTACATGGGATATACCCCTGAAAATGGGTTTGGTGGTCACTGGGACATGTACGCTGAACAATTGATGATTTACTTCTTAGCTGCTGCCTCAGATCATTATTCAGTGGGGAAACTAGCCTATACGCAAATGCGTAATGCATCACAAAAGAAGAGTTATGGAACACAAGAATCGTTTTATGTCTCATGGCCAGGAACCATCTTTACTTATCAATACTCCCATGCATTCTTTGATTTCCGTTATCTTGAAGATGAAATTTGGGTTAACTGGTTTGAAAATTCACAAAAAGCGACTGACGCTGCTTATGAATTTGGTCAGTGGCTAGCTGGCCAGTACAAAACCTATGGTGTTAATGCTTGGGGGAATACCGCAAGCGATTGCCCAGATGGTTACTGTGCTTCAGGTAATCTCCCTGCGGCAGGATCCATCTATATTGATGGAACACTCGCTCCTTCAGGGACCATCGGATCGATTTGTTTCCGTCCTGAATTGGTTATCCCAGCGATGGAACATTATCAATCAATCGTCAAACTTCAGAGTCAATACGGTTTACTCGATGCCTTTAATTTAGGGGCAACCGACACTGCATCATCAAGTATTAAACGACCGAATGCTACAATTCCATCAAGTGGATGGTTTGCATCTGATGTTATTGGCATTGATAAGGGTATTACTTTAGTGATGATTGAAAATTATCGTTCTTCAATGATTTGGGATTTCTTTATGCAAAGTGATATCGTTCAAAAAGGAATTACTGAGTTAAGTTTTACACAAACCGAATAAGGGCATTACAATGAAAATTGTTCAAAATAAAAATAGGAGGATTAAATTAATGAGAAACAGAAAAGTATTAGTAATGATGATTGCTTTATTTCTTTTAGGTGTTTTAGTGGCTTGTACAGATAAAACGACAACCATTTCAACAACACCGACCACTTCACAAGCTCCAGTGACCACTTTACCTCCAACAACGACTGCTCCAACAACCACTGTGACAACCGAAGCTCCGCTTCCCACAACCATGAATTTATTAACCGATTTGATTCCTGGTAATGAAGGCGTCTATCTTGTCAAAACTGTCGAAGGCGTCGCTCAAATCTCTTACAACAAACATGGCTTTGAATGGCCAAGTATCGATGTTGAGATTACTGAAGATGTCAGCCGTTTTAATAAGTTAGTGATATCTTCAAAAGGCGAAGGTGTATTAGTGGTGCAACTAGTTGGCGATGCGACAACTTATGAAGTTCGTTTCGCTTTGACCACAGGAGAAGTTTCTAGACAAATCAATTTACGTGATTATAATGATTTCTTAGAAACCGTTTCAATGATTCGGATTTATGCAGAACCAGGTTCTATAGATGCTCGCGGATCATTTGAACTCTCTAAACTTGAATTTGATGTAGGTACGGCATTTGGAAATGTATTAGAAATAAAAACGCCAGGTTATGATACCAATATGGGTTGGACAGAACTCGATGAAGACACTTATGATTTTACTTATAACGTTGATAAATCAGTGACTGTCAACTATACAAAAGGTGTCGATCAAGGCTGGATTGTTATGAAAACCGATTTTGATCTTGATTTAGCAGCGGCTTACAACACTTTAACCATTACCCTTTCAGGGGCTGTTGGTAAAGAAGTATTACTTAAACCAAACGATTTAACCACTTTAGAAAAGAAAATCACTTTCACTGATACCAATCCAGTGACGGTTGTATTAACTGGTAGTTTCACAAAAATGATTATGTTTGCTGAACCAGGAGTGGATGAAGTCACAGGTTCTTTCACCATTCACAGCCAAAAATTATCTTATGTTCCATCATCAATCGGTAGTTTTGATGATATCGAAATTGATGCTGAATGGTTTGCTAATACGCCAGCATTAGAAATTTATGATTTCTCTACTTTAGCAGAGGTAACAACTATTACTTGGAATCGATTAGATACTCAAGCTTGGGAATTCATTAAATTAGATGTTCCCGCTTATTCAATCGAACGCAATGTTTTAAAACTCGTTGTTAAAGGCGAAGTTGGCAAACAAATTATTATTAAACCGAATGATAAAGGAATTTATGAAAAAACAATTACCTTTGATGGAACTGACCAAGTCGTTGAGATTAAACTTAATGAACAACTCGATTTCGTTTTAATTTTTGTTGATCCACTCTCTGGAAGCTTAACCGGCTCATTTGATGTTTCTTTAGAAAAAGCAGGTTATGATTTCCCTGGCAATTTAGTCACTACTGATTGGGTTGAAAATGATGCTGATACGTATGATTTTACTGAACAAGCAGATGGTTCAATCTTAGTTGAATATAACAAAGGTGTTGACCAAGGTTGGATATTCATGAGAAATACGTTTGACGTTAATGCCGCAAAAGATAAAAACTTAATGCTTGTTATTGTTAAAGGCACTGTCGGTAAATCGATTTTATTAAAACCAAATGATCAAGGCGCTTTAGAACGTCGTGTTGATTTCCTTAACGATGATCCTTATTATATTTGGGTTTACGCAGATTCATTAACCGATTTAATTATCTTTGCTGAACCAGGAAATGAAGCAGTAAGTGGTTCATTTACCATTGTTGGAATTTATTTAGCCTATGAACAACCAGAAGTTGTCGAAAGAGATGTTGTCATCGATTTTGAAACAGGTTGGGTTGATAATGGCGATGAAGTTTACACCATTTCTGCCGCAGATGGAAAAACCACGGTTAACTATGTCAAAGGCGAATCTGACTCATGGTCAACGATGAAATATACTTTCAAACAAAACATCGCAGATCATAATTTAGTCACCTTGGTGGTTAAAGGTACAGTTAATAAACAAATCATGGTTAAACTTAATAATCAATACGAAAAATGGGTTACCTTTACCGGCGATGAACAAACCGTCGAAATTCCATTGACTTATGCATTAACCGATATTTTAATTTTCGCTGAAGGCGGAACCGCTAGTGTATCTGGCAGTTTTGAAATCATCAGTGCAACTGTCACTTGGGTACCGGTTCCCGCTGATATTACTTCAGGATGGGTGGTTAATGATGCAGGAACTTATACGTTAGTAAGCAATGTTGATGGTTCAATTACCGTTACTTATGCAACAACAAGTTACCAATTTATGATTAACACTTTTGATGCTGAAGAAGTCTTAGGATTGAATACCTTAACAGTCGTTGTTCAAGGTACTGCTGGCAAGACTTTATTAATCAAACCAAATGACAGTAATGCTTTAGAACAAGTCATTACGTTTGATGGAACAGAACAAACCTTTACATTTACAGCTGCAGGATTCGTAAAACTCTTGTTATTTACAGAACCAGGATCTGCTTCATTAGTAGAAGGAACCTTTACTTTAGTTAGTGTTACTTTAACTTATGTCGCTCCAGTAGTAGAATAAACATCTCATATTAAAACATGAAAGTGCTGTTCATCTCGTAATTAATGGATTTCCAATGTTATGGACAGATTAAAAAAAGTTATTTACTTTATTGTTATAATGTTCTATATTAAAATGATCATCGATTAAGATGGTCATTTTTTTTGTATAGTAATGATTTTTCAGATTATGTTATTTTATTGAAAAAACCTAGGATTCACTTTTTGGGTGTGTTTCATGTCAAAAATTGATATTTTGATATAGTTCGCATGTAAAAGATTCACGACTTATAAAATATTTATTAATGGTATTGATTTTTGCTTATAATGAGTATTGAATTGGTATGGTTTTTAATCAGTGGGTAAGATATGGTATCATATGGGTACAAACTGAAGGGAAGAAAAACTATGCCAAGTAATAATAGTAAATATACAGATGAAATGAGAGAACGGACCGTTCTCCATATTTTGAATTCTGGTAAATCGACGACAGCGGTCGCAGAAGAACTTGGAATTGATACAAACACCGTATGCAAGTGGGTCAGAGAGTATCGACGTAAGAATAACATGCCAAGTCCAACCATTGCCAGAGCTATGAAACGGACTGTGAGAATTCAGGATCCAGGAGACATGAAACGAAAGCTAAAAGAAATAGAGAATCGACTTAAACAAAAAGAAAAAGAATTGATTGAGGAGAGAGAGAATGTCGAGATTCTAAAAAAATCCCTGCACATCTTTATGCGAGCACGCGACTGAAATGCGAGGCGATGAAACGCCTCGACTCCCGATACAGCGTGCGAAAGATGTGCAAAGTGCTGGGAGTCAGTGAAAAACAATATTACCAATGGTGTATTCAAGAAGAGAATCGAACAAGTAGACGATTGGATGAATTTGAGTTAGTTCAACGAATCGAGGAAGCATTCCATGCGAGCGACGATGCCTACGGATGTCGGGAGATTATGAGATAAATTCGAATTGCGGGTATCGCGGTCAGTGAATGGAAAGAACGCCGTATCATGAGACAGCACGGGTTCTACTCGGTTACACAACGTAAGTATAAACCGTACCGTCATCATCAGGAAACAAATCCCTATAAAGAAGACCTTGTGAAACAGAACTTTCGTCCAGAAGCACCGAACATCATATGGGCGGGAGATATTACCTACATCAAGACGAAAATCGGGTGGGTTTATTTGGCGGTCGTTATAGATTTGTATAATCGCGAAGTCATTGGTTATGCGACCAGTCTTAAAATCGATACAGAACTCGTGAAACGAGCACTTGGGGAAGCAATCGGGCGGTATCCGGATACCGAAGGAACGATTTTTCACAGCGATCGTGGCACGCAGTATGCAAGTTCAGGGTACCAAAATGCATTAGCTTCACACAAAATGAGAGGTAGTATGTCTCGAGGAGGATGTCCCTATGACAACTCCTGTGTCGAAAGTTTCTTCGCACAGTTGAAGAAGGAAAGAATCTACCGACGAAACTATCATGACATTAACGAGGTGAACGCCGACCTGTTTGATTACATCGAACTCTTTTACAATCGGAAGCGGATTCACTCGACGCTTGATTATCAAACACCGATTGGGTACAGATTTAGTAATAGACCTTTATTTTTTGGTATTTAAGTGTTATTATTATATAAAAATGAATTGATTCAAAACAAAACAAAGGTACCAAGATGCAAAATAACAAGACCACTGATTAAATTCCACTTAATTCATTATTAGTTAATATGCTAATTAAATACAATACTTAAAGCCATCAAACCTTATTTTTAGGTTACTTGATGGTTTTATATTTTATAAACATACGAATATGAATGATATGAATAGGGTAATGGACTTTCTTTTATTCTCGAAAGATGTTATTATAAATTCATTAAAGCAACTAGTTTTTACATCACGTTTATGAAAATCAGTATTTATACATCAATCAATTTGAAATTGAATGTTCTTTATCATTTACGTTCAAATATGTTATTTACCTACATTTCTTTCCGCCCTTTTTCTACACAAACTTATTGACATTTATAATAAATGGAATTTTTCAAGCAATGGGAGTTACTCCACGAGCGTGGAATCGGTGACATTGCTTTCATTGAAATAACCGCCAGTCTCCGATTGGCAACGTGTGATTTTTTGGATATTAGTAGTATCAAATATTTATAATATATGCCATCAATCCCTTTATTAAGTGTTTTGATGGCATTTTTTTTAGTAGTTTTTAACTGTATTTTGAGGGAACATATTTTTAAATGAAAAAGCAACGAATAATGAGTAATGCCTTGTATGTAGAAACATATTCAACTTTGTATTTTATGTCACCTATTAGCTATAGAATTCAAAATCAGGCTTGAATAACAGCCTCTTAAATGATACGCTTTATATGTATATGAATTTATTATTACTAACTGTAAAAAATACACCTAATCCATTATCTGTCTTTTGAACTATTAACAATAATGTTGGGTGATGAACCTTTTTCTAAGTTACATAATGAATCAATTTCATTCATAATGAAGATATTTTTTTCTACGCAAAAAAAGTCGAGATTTTTCTAATCATACATTCTATAATTAAACTGAGGTGGGGTTCATGAATCAAGTCGATGCGGTAAGAGCCATGCAGATCTATATTGAAACACACTTATCACAGAAGATTACTTTGAAGGATTTAGCTTTAGTCTCTTTCTATTCTCCTTGGTATGCACATCGGTTATTTTTAACCCATTTAGGTTTACCTCCAAGCGATTATATTCGGAAACTGAAATTATCACAGTCTGCACTTGAATTGAGAGATCATCATCATAAAATCATTGAAGTGGCTTATCAGTATGGATACGATAGTGTTGATGGTTATCAAAGAGCTTTCTATAAGGCATTCGGTACCAATCCTTATGAGTACTCAAAAAACCCACGACCAATTGGATTATTTACCCCCTTTAAACTTTATGAAAAAAAGGAGATTAAATCAGTGGAAAATTATCATCATGTTTTTATGACAATTATGACAAAACCAAAAAGAATAGTTATCATTAAACGCGGAATAAAAGCAGAAGAATATTTTGCATACTGTGAAGAAGTGGGTTGTGATGTTTGGGGGATTTTAAGAAGTATGAAATCTATATCTAATGAACCGGTAAGTCTATGGTTACCCCCTCAATTGATTAAAAAGAACACATCGAAATACGTCCAAGGAGTCGAGGTAGATGCCGATTATCAAGAGACGATTCCAGAAGGTTTTGATTTCATCGAATTACCTGAAGCGACATATCTGATGTTTCAAGGGGAACCCTTTGAAGAAGAAAATTATGCTATAGCGATTCAAAAGGTTTGGGATGCCATCGATAAATATGATCCAGCAGTATTAGGATATCGATATGACCTGTCGAATCCAAGAATTCAATTAGAGCCAATTGGGTCACGAGGATACATCGAATTAATGCCAATTGTCAAAAAATAAATAACAATCATTGAAAAAAAGTTAATTCTTATCAGGAATAACTTTTTTTCTTTGGAAGAAAGGTAATGAAATGCTATAATAAATTCAAGAATTAAGA
>CAYIYY010000003.1:0-17147 GCA_964367605.1 uncultured Candidatus Izemoplasmatales bacterium
TTTTTCTTTTTTCACGCCTGTGATATGATATACTATAAATGGTGATCTTATGAAATTAATCCTCATTGCGACAAAAAATAAAGGGAAATTACGTGAATATGAACACTTGTTATCACCGTATCATTATCAGGTGAAATCACTTTTTGATTTTCCTGAACTACCCGAGATTGAAGAAACCGAGAACACATTTGAAGCGAACGCTTTATTAAAAGCTAAAACCCTTTATCAAATCACGCATTTGCCGGTTATAGCGGATGATTCAGGATTAATGGTAGAGGCATTAAATGGATATCCGGGTGTTCATTCAAAACGATATTCCAAAGAAGGCACCGATGAAGCAAATAATCAGTTGCTGGTGAAAAACTTAAAAGATAAAGATAATACAAAAGCTCAATTCGTCGCCGTCATTGCGTATTATATTAACGATAAAGAACATTATTTATTCCGCGGTGAAGCCAGTGGTTTCATCACTTTAACACCGAAGGGCAATAACGGATTTGGCTATGATCCTTATTTTTATGATCCTATTAAACAAAAAACATTTGCTGAATTAACCCATGAAGAAAAAAACCAGGTGAGTCACCGAGCGAAAGCTTTTCATCAATTGATTCAATTTATGGAGGAAAAAGATGAAACTCGTCATCTTTAGTGATAATCATCGCGATAAAGATGTTGTCAATTGGATCTTTAAGCACAATCCAAACGCAGACCGGTTAATTTCCCTTGGGGATTCTGAAATGAAAGAACATGAATTGTCAAGTATGGGCATCTTTGGCGTTAAAGGGAATTATCCTTTTGAGCCAGATTTTCCGAACGAACTCATGATGGAGTATGAAGATATAAGATTTTTCATCACCCATGGTCATCGATATTTTGTTAAAACGGGATTTTATAATATCCAATCAGCGTTAGAGTCAAGAAATTGTGATGTCGCCTTATTTGGGCACACTCATCAAGCAATCATTGAAAAGGTTGATCATCGCTTATTGCTGAATCCAGGTTCAACGACCCATCCCAAATTGGGAGCATTTAAAACTTATATGATTATCGAAGTCATAAAACGAATCATTACGATAGAAATTCGTGAAGTATATACCGATCAATTAATTAGGAAGCATATAGAAACATTACCACCTAGGAGAGAACCCTATGGATTTTGAAACGCGGTTTAATGAATTAGCTTCAAAACCGAAAGATGAAGAACTACTTCAAGATTTAATCACCTTACAAGAAGAATCGTTAAAAGAAAATGATGCTGATGTCTATTTAAAGACTTCACATCTTTTGTTTGATACGTATGTCAACTTGGGTGATTATGAATTAGCAACTTCATTATTTTTCTCGATTCTCAAAGAAAATCGGTTTGAAGCGTATAAAACCGTTTTAGATATCATCGATAAATTAGTCGGACTTTTACTCAAAACAGAAGACTTTGTTCAATTAGAAAGTTTACTGAAATTAAGAGAAAGATATTTAACGAGTAATCCATCGCAACAATTGATGCAAAAGTTTTATTTGGCCGTGTGTCAAGAAGGCCAAAAACAATATTTAGAAGCCATTCAAACCCTTGAAAGTATAACCGACAATATCTCCAATAACAATCTTGTCTCTAAATACTTAAAATTATCGATGCTCTATATTAAGATCAAACAATATGAGTTAGCGAAAGGGGCATTTGAACGGGCGAAAATCTTTGATAAAACGATGAAGAATGAAATGTTTTATCTTGTCGCTTCTGATATTGCATTTTATCAAATGAATTATGAAGAAGCCTTGAAACAATTTCAAGCGTTCTTCATAAAAACCAAAGTCAAAAGCCGGTATTTAGATCGGTTCATCTATATTAATATCGAACTTGGAAAACTAGGAGAAGCTTGGCATTTTTATAAACAGTATCTTCCAAAAATCATGAGTTCGGCTTCGAAGAATTACCGGATGCAATATTATCAAGCGGGATTAGTCTTAGCCAATAAAGTCAATGATATCGATGAAGTAGCTTCTTTACATGAACGGATATTAGGACTTGAATCAAAACAATCAGAGATTATCGATTCGTTTGATGGAATTAAAACATTACTTGCTTTTGCTTCCTCAAAAATTAAATTCAAAACCCGTCGTGAAATCATCCTTGAAACATACCGAGTTTTAGCGTCACTAGGCAATTTTGAACGTTTGTTATATCTTTTCCCATCGATGGATGGATTAGTGCTCTATACGTTCAAAAAAGGGCTTTTAATCGAGAAAACATTCACGCTTCAACAATATCACAATACGATATTAGAAGAAATCGTCAATCAAGACTTATCTTTCCATTTATTCACGAAAGAAGAGGTTTTGAAGCAAGTCGATTATTTAACCAATGCCTTGTTTATTGAAAATCAATATACAAGTATTTTGGCGTATAAAATTACATCCTTACAGTTGACGGATGGGTATCTGATTACTTTCAATGAAAAAGATCGCCAATTTGATTATATCAATAAGCTATTACTCACGACGAAATCGATTCTAGATGAAAAATTGTCAATTCAAAAACTCATTGATCATCACGAAACGTTACACCGTTTATCGGAACGGTTACTATCCATGAAAGGATATGGATTATTTCGAATTGAAGATGGATTATTATTTTTACAAAATGCATTGAGTAAACAACTCATCGACATTGAAAATGATTTTATACCCTTTGAAGAATTTCAAAGTAAAATCAAAGGTCCGATGATTTATATCGATGATTTATTAAGAAAAGATCATCTTGATATCCATTATCAAAAATCACAAGATGAAATCTTACTTTCAATCGATATTTGGCAAGTAGAGCAATGTATTTATTTATTGGTAGAAGATATCACTCATGAAATAAAAAATACAGAAACGTTATCATTGCTTGCAAATTTAACAGAGACTTATCCTTTAAATACGCTCCATGCATTAAGAAAAAATATTGAAGCGATGAAGGAATCAACGACGTTGATGAAGTTCTGGATTCTCGGTCAAAATCGTTCCCCTTTAACAAGACAAGAACGACATAAAATGATTGAACAATTACGAAATTTAATTCACACCAGCGCGAGAAGTCATATCATATGTTTAGCGCTCGATGAAGAAGAAGGGCTACTTTTACACTTGAGCAGTACTGATAAACGCGTTCATCAACGAATTGCTAAAGAAGTCGTGGAAGGTATGAATGATTATTTCAAGTTAAATGCATCGGTATATACTGATCTATCTGTTAAAGTGGGAGCCCTCATTTTACAAAAAAACATGGGATTTAGTGAGATTTTAAACAATATTGATAAAACTAAAATGATTGAATCTCATGAATTTGATTTGGTTTATTATGATAAAACCATGATCACACAAGAAAGCAAAAATCAAATGCTATTCGATCAGTTCCAAGATTTTATCTCTTATCGACATATGCCACTGGTATTTTCTGAAATTGTCAACTTGTTAACAAAAAAGATTGAAGGTTACGAAACGCAAATTGATCCTTATTTCATTCATGGTACAGTAGGCGAATATCAGCAAATGATACAAGCTTATCATCTGGAAAAAGAACACTTTCAATTAAATCTTCAAACCGTTATCAATCATTTAGTTAAACTCGAAACTGAAACGAAGCATACGGTCAAAATAATGATTGAAATGCCTCCAATTATTTTAAAAGATATCAAAGGTGTCGAAGAAATCATCAAAAGAATTAAGCGTTTTAAACTAGATTTAGGACTTATCACTTTTAAGTTAAATCATTTTAATCAAAATAAAGACGAGATTGAATCACTCCGATTATTTAAAGAAAAAGGTTTGAAGATTGCTTTTCAGCAATCTATCTATGATGCCATCAAACTAGTCAGTATCCATCCTTCTTTAGTTGATTACGTTTTAATTGATTACCATGACTATAATGAGTCCACTTCGAAATTATTTGAATTGTTCAATCAAGCGCGAAAAATCCAAGTGATTATGACTCACATTGATAATGCGGAACAACTATCTTCGTTGATGGCTAATAAACTATATCAAGCGATGGGGCTTGCATTAACAACACTCACTTTTGATGAATTACTAGCAAAACTCAAATAGATTTTCGGATGCCATAAAAAGCATCCGATATCATTTTAGTTTACTTAACATAACATGTAACTGGTTTCCATGGGTTATGTTGTTATAAATATCGCTTTCAATGATACTATTAGACTGGTTATATAATCCTCAATGATGAGGATTTACTGGAGGATTCAACTATGAATCATTATTGGTGGCAACATCGCAATATCTATCAAATATATTTACGTAGTTTTTATGATACCAATGGCGATGGAATCGGCGATATCATTGGCGTGACAGAAAAATTAGATTATTTAAAATCTTTAGGCATCGGCATTATTTGGATTAGTCCTCATTATGACTCTCCGATGGATGACAACGGTTATGACGTTCGTGATTTCTACAAAGTTTCTAGCGATTATGGGACGTTGGATCAATTCCATGATTTAATCGAGAAAGCGCATGCTTTAGACATTAAAGTCATCACGGATTTGGTGTTAAATCACACATCAGATGAACATGAATGGTTCCAAGCGGCGATTAATCCAAGGCATCCCAATCATTTAAAATATCATGATTATTATATTTGGCAAAAGCCTAAATATGATTAAGAAGGCAATCGAATGCGTCCAACGCGTTGGATTGGTTGGTTTGGTGCACCTGCCTGGGATTATAATGAAACAACAGATGAATATTATTTGCATATATTTAGCAAAAAGATGCCAGATTTAAACTGGCATAACGAATCAATGAAAAATGATATTAAAGCGATGATTAAATGGTGGTTAGATTTTGGAATTGATGGGTTTCGCGTTGATGCATCGAACCATTTGGAAAAGAACTGGGAATTTCCTGATGCATTTCCAGGGTATGAGCATTTTTCATCGATTCCTAAACATCATGACTATTTAGAAGAATTAGGGAAAGAATTATTTGTGCCTTATGATATCGTGACAATTGGAGAATCCGGTGGGGCTTCGGAAGCAGAAGCGCTCCAATATGCAGGTTTTGGATCCAATGAATTTAATATGCTCATTCAATTTGGACATTGTTGGGCGGATGTCGATAACCATCATCCAATGCTCATGGGCAAATGGGCTCAAGGAAAACTGGATATAAGAAACATTAAAAAGAGTTTTAAAAATTGGTATGACATGTTACATCAAAAGGGATGGAATGTCGTTTACTGGCACAACCATGATCAACCTCGCGTCATCAGTCATTATGGCGATGATCACCTGAATTGGGAAGTTTCAGCGAAAATGCTTGCGATGGCGCTTTATTTCATGCCTGGCAGTACGATTTGTTACCAAGGGGAAGAAATCGGTATGACGAATGTCAAATATACCGAATTAAGTCAATTCAGAGATGTTGAAGTCTTCACTGAATATCAAAACATGACGAATAAGGGTCTATCCCATGAACAAGCATTATCTGTCATTAGAAATCGGTGCCGAGATAATGCGAGAACACCGATGCAGTGGAATAAAACAGCTTATAGCGGATTTTCAACCGTCAAGCCTTGGATTGATGTCAATAGCGATTATGACATGATTAATGTTGAATCGCAAGACAAGAATCCTAATTCAATTTTATCGATGTACCGCAAAATCTTAAACTTAAGAAATGATGATGAAAATATAGCATTTGGACAATTGACATACTTAAATCTAGAAAGTTTACAAGATTATTCTTATATCAATCAAGGTAAAGATAAAACTTATCTTGTCCTTTGTAATTTCTCAAAAGAAAAACTAGTCGTTGATTTATCACAAATAAAATTATATGGTTTTGTCCATATCATGGGCAATGATCATGAATTGCCGATTCTTGGAAACTTTGTAACATTAAAACCGTATGAAACTCATGTTTATGTCCGCTAAAAGACATAAGTATTGACATATTTGGTATATTATATAATAATATAAGTGCGTTTGTTTAATTTGGTTTGACCATGAAATGGCGAAAGCTCATCCATGGCTTGGATTGAAGAAATGAACGCATTTTATTTATTGATTATCATCTTTTTCGATCATGGAGGTATGAAATGGGCAAAAAATTAATTATTATGACAAACATTACTAAACGTTTTGGCGATAATCTCGTCTTGGATAATTTCAACCTCTATATCAATGAAAATGAATTTATCACATTATTAGGTCCTTCTGGTTGTGGAAAAACCACGTGTTTAAGAATATTAGGCGGTTTTGAAACTGCCGATGAAGGAACCATTGAATTTGATCAAAAAATCATCAATGATTTAGAGCCCAATCAAAGAGAAATTAATACCTGTTTTCAGAAATATGCCTTATTTCCCCATTTGAATGTATATGATAATATCGCGTTTGGATTAAAAATTAAAAAACTTGATAAAGAAACCATTCATACCCGTGTCACTGATATTTTAAAAATGGTGAAGCTGACGGGGTTTGAACATCGAGCCATCTCAACTTTATCAGGTGGGCAACAACAACGTGTTGCGATAGCGAGAGCGCTGATTAACCGACCTAAAGTATTATTGCTTGATGAACCGCTGGCGGCGTTAGACTTAAAACTTCGTCAAGAGATGCAATATGAACTCAAAGAAATGCAGCGAGAATTAGGGATCACCTTTGTGTATGTGACCCATGATCAAGAAGAAGCGTTAACCATGTCTGACACCATCGTCGTTATGGATCATGGAAAAATCTTACAAATTGGAACGCCTGAAGACATTTATAATGAACCGAATTCAAAGTTTGTGGCGAATTTTATTGGAGAATCAAACATTATCCCTGGGATCATGAAAGAGGATTATCTCGTTGAAATTTTTCATAAAGAATTCGAATGCGTCGATAAAGGCTTCAAGAAAAATGAAGTAGTCGATGTCATCATTCGCCCTGAGGACATTGATTTTGTGCCGCCTTCAAAAGCAAAGATTGTCGGAACGGTTGATTCGTTGATATTTCGTGGCGTTCACTACGAAATCAATGTCATGATTGAAGGTAAAGAGATTACGATTCATACTACAAAATACCGGAAAATTGGCGACAAAGTCGGATTGTCAGTCGAACCGAATAATATCCATATCATCAAACATATAAAAACATGCGTCGATTAAGACCTTACGCTGTCCCATATTTGTTATGGATGGGACTCTTCATATTAATTCCGACCCTTATTTTGATTGTTTTAGGTTTTACTAATTTAGAATTGTATAATATCGGTGTTTTTGATATCACTCTCCAGAATTTTACGATTTTCGTTCAAGATCAAGTCTTAAATGCCTTATGGAATTCACTCAGTTATTCAGTCATCACAACCATTATTTGTTTTGTGATTGGTTATCCGGTGGCGTATTACTTATCAACTTTATCGGAAAAAAAGCGTAAAATCTTGTTAGCGATGATGATTGTCCCTTTATGGAGTAACATGTTACTTAGAATCATCGCTTGGGAAAAGATCTTTACGCCAACGTCCATTATCGCTGATATACTGGGTATTAGTTTTGATTTACTAGGAACACCTACTGGTGTTTTAATCGGTATGATTGCGATGTATTTACCCTTTATGATTTTCCCCATTTTTTCAGTCTTAGAAAAAATGGATTATAAACTGATAGAAGCCGCCAAAGATTTAGGCGCAAGTGATGTTCAGACATTTGTTAAAGTTACATTCCCGCTTTCATCGGGTGGTGTCGTCTCTGGCGTCATTATGACGATGTTACCGGCCATGACGTCTTTTGTATTACCCGCAAGAATCGGTTTAGGAAAAATCAATCTCATTGGTAATATCATCGAATCGAAATTTATGAAAGAAGTCTTGGGGTCTTCCGGCGCATCCATTAATCAAGGAGCGATTATTTCTTTATTACTCATGGTATTCTCTGTCATCTCGTTTGTACTCATTACACGTGTTGATAAGGAAGGAGAGACCTTGATATGATGAAATTAACTTGGAAGAGAAAAATCTTTAGAATCATTGGTTTGTCATTCACTGTACTCAGTTTTTTAATGATATTTACTCCCATATTAGTTATTTTAGTTCTCTCCATCAATGCTTCAACAAAAGGATATTCATGGGAAGGATTCACTTTAAAATGGTATCTTGAATTATTTCAAAACGATATCATGAGAGAGCCGATTATGAATACGTTAATCGTCGCATTCGCTTCAACGATGATTGCGACAGTACTAGGTACGATGTTTGCGATTGGCATTAATGCGCTTGAAAAGAATAAGCGCGTTCAAATGATGGTGATTAATAACGTTCCCGTGGTCAATCCAGATATCGTGACGGGGATTTCTTTAATGATTGTGTTCTCCTTACTTAGTTTTACACTCGGGTATTATACTGTATTAATCGCACATGTTTTCTTTTCAATTCCCTATGTGGTATTGTCGGTCATGCCCAGGTTAAAAAAACTCGATCCCAATCTTTATGAAGCAGGTCTTGATTTAGGATGTTCGCGTATTTCAGGGATTTTCCGAGTCATTTTGCCAAATATTTCAACGGGCATTTTGTCAGGAGCTTTGATGGCATTCACAATGTCAATTGATGACTTTATCATTACTTATTTTACTTCAGGTGCCGAATACATGAATGTCTCAACGTGGCTTTATGCAACATTAAGTCGAGGACGAAGTTTTACACCAGCGGCTTATGCATACAATATAATAATATTTGCCATCACGATTGCGATTATTTTGTTTGTGAATCTCAAACGTGATAGAAAGGAAAAAAGGATATGAAAAAACTGGTATTTTTTAGCATCATCGCCTTATTGATGATTGCCTTGATTGGCTGTACGTCAAAGCCAAAACTCTATGTCTTAAATTGGGGTGATTATATTGACCTTGATTTACTCGATGTCTTTGAAGACGAATATGACGTCAAAGTTGTTTACCGCGAAGTCGGTTCTAATGAAGAAATGGCTACGTTACTTCAAGCAAACTCATCACCTTATGATATCGCTGTTCCTTCTGATTACATGATTGACAAACTCAAAACCCTTGAACTAATTCAACCCATCGATTTTGATCAATTATCGAACTATGATGATTTGACCGTGATTCCTGAACTATATGCTTTGTATGAAGCAAATGGTTTCTCTGATTATATTGTACCTTACGCTTGGGGAACGATCGGTATTTTATACAATACGGATAATGCAAACTTAAAACCATTGATTGAAAGTGTTGGTTGGGATGCTTTGTTCGAATATGGCGACACTTACGACGTTGGAATGTATGATTCCCCCAGAGACGCTGTAGCGGCGGCTTTATTATATCTTGGATACCATGTCAATAGTGAAGTAGAATCTGAATTATTAGCAGCTGAAAATGCTTTAAAATCAGCAAACTTCACCGCTTGGGGTGAAGACAATCTAAAAGGACTCGTCATCCAAGGAACACTTGATATGGCATTAGTGTATTCGGGTGATTATTTCTCTGAATATTATTTAGCTTTAGAAGATGAAGTTGACATTAATTTTGAGTACTTTGTACCAGAAACAACCAATATCTGGGTGGATGCAATGGTCATTCCTTCAAGTGCACAAAACCTTGATTTAGCGCACAAATTCATTGATTTCTTCTTAGAATACGAGCATGCATTACAAAATTCTGATTACATAGGCTATGCCCCCACCTTTGAAGAAATTTATGATACCATGGTGAATGATGCCGATTACGGATACGATTTTGAGACATTTGATCCCTTCCCAGAGGGGACATTTAGACAAATGTATCAATATGGTAGTGACTCTCGCAGTGAAGCTTTAGTGGCTATCATCGCGAGAGCAAAAGCAACGAATTAATGAATGCGTCCATCAAGGACGCGTTTTTAATGTGAAACGGTATCAAAATACTTTATATTTTGACAAATTTATGCTAAAATAGACCAATAAAATCATGATAGGTGACCATATGAGCCGTACGAAAGAAAGAGAAATAATGATAACCTCCCTTTATGCGAGAAGCATGAGTGGAAATTACGAAGATGAAACCATGACCAGTGAGATGAGAAGGATGATTGTATCCATCGAAGAACGTTTCGCTGAACTCGATGAAATCATCGCCAACCATTTAGAAAACTGGACGATTGATCGCCTCAATTATGTTGATAAAATGATCATTCGTTTTGCCGTATATGAAATGAAATATACTGAGACACCCTTTGAGGTCATCATCAATGAAGCGATCGAACTAACGAAAAAATATACGAATTTAGATGATGATAAAGCAAAAAGTTTTAATAATAAATTATTGGATAAGATAAAAAATAGTTTATACAAGTGAGATGAGTCTTTTGGAAAAAAAGTTGATCACCGTCACCGCATTAAACCGTTATTTAAAATATCGCTTTGACCAAGATGAAAACTTAAAAGACATCCGGTTAAAAGCAGAAATATCAAATTATAAACGTCATAGTCGCGGCCATCTTTATTTTTCCTTAAAAGATGAAAATTCTTCAGTGAACGCTGTGATGTTTTTTCAAAATGCGTCTAAACTGAAATTTGAACCGAAAGAAGGCTCAAAAGTCATTGTCGAAGGCTATGTTTCTATTTATGAGCCAACTGGTAGTTATCAAGTTTATGTGACCCAGATGAGTGAAGAAGGACTAGGCGATTTATACCAAGCTTTTGAGAAACTCAAAATTAAACTGAATGAAGCAGGTCTATTTGAAGCATCTCATAAACGTCCTATTCCTTTATTTCCCAAAGCTGTTGGGGTGATTACATCACCAACAGGGGCTGCCGTTCGAGATATCATCAACATCATTAACAGGCGTTACCCATTAACGAAAATCATTGTGTATCCCGCCTTAGTTCAAGGCGAAGAAGCTAAATATTCCATCGTTAAAATGATTGAAAAAGCGAACACTGATCAACTCACCGATGTTTTAATTGTGGGTAGAGGTGGCGGTTCGATTGAAGATTTATGGGCTTTTAATGAAGAGATAGTGGCGATAGCCATCTATAATTCTAAAATTCCGATTGTCTCCGCAGTCGGCCACGAAACCGATACGACCATCGCTGATTTCGTGTCCGATTTAAGAGCACCGACACCCTCAGGAGCCGCAGAATTAGTCGTCCCTGATCAAAAAACTTTAATCGACACTTTAGGCAGTCATTCACAAAAGATGAGAACTTATGTGAACCGTATCTTGTCTTCAGAATCAAGACACCTCAGTCAATTACTGAAATCTTATGTGTTTTTGAATCCCGCAAGAATCATTGAAAGACCAACCATGCAACTTATGCATTTATCAGACCGATTAACTCAAACAAGACCCGATAAACGCTTATTGATTGCGAATGAATCGTTACAGCGATTGGAATCTTCATTAACCGTCATTTATTCGGATAGAATCAAACGTGAGGCGACTCATTTCATCAACATGACGGAAAAACTGGAGTTATTAAATCCGCTGAATTTAATGAAAAAAGGCTATGCGATCGTAAAACACCAAGGAAACATAAAGAAAACCGTCACGGCGTTACAACAAAAAGATCAAATTGAAATCTCAATGGTTGATGGTACCCTAAAAGCAACGATTGACGATATCTTAAAGGATGGATAATCATGGAAAAATTATCGTTTGAAACGGCATTAAAAAAACTTGAGACGTTAGTTAAAGAGTTAGAATCAGGTGAATTAGAACTTGAAATCGCGGTTAAGAAATACCAAGAAGGTATTGAAATGGCGAAATATTGTCATGATTTATTAAAAAACGCTGAAAACGTCGTTGTAAAAATGATGAAAGATGACGAACTCGTCGATTTTCCTAAACTAGAAGAGTAACAGGTGATGATGTGGATTTACTATCAATTAAAGACCCAACATTTCTAAAAAATCTTGATCAAAAAGAACTCATCGAATTAGCACAGTCTATTCGATCTTTTTTGATTGAAAATATCTCAAAAACCGGCGGCCATTTGTCATCGAATCTTGGGGTTGTCGAACTGACAATTGCGCTGCATAAAGTCTTTGACTCACCGGTTGATAAACTCATTTTTGATGTGGGACATCAATCTTATACCCATAAAATCTTAACCGGACGAGCAAAAGATTTCACGACCTTAAGAAAATATAAAGGCTTATCCGGCTTTATCAAAAAAAACGAATCGATTCATGATGTGTGGGAATCAGGTCATTCATCGACGGCTCTCGCTGCTTTAGCAGGTTTCGAAGTCGCGAAATCGATGAATCATGAAACCCATAAATGCGTTGCGGTTGTCGGTGACGGCAGTTTAAACAATGGATTAAGCTTTGAAGCGTTGAATTTTTTAGGCCACCAAGGTAATTTAGCACCCATTATCATTTTAAACGATAATGAGATGAGCATTTCAAAGAATGTTGGTCGTTTTGCTAAACTACTGAATTCAATGAGAGCGAACAAAACCTATATTAAAGCATCAAAAACCGGGAACAAATTCCCGTATTTTTTCCGTGATTTAAAAAATCGTGTCGGTCAAATGATTCGAGGATTTTTTAAGAATACAACCATTTTTGATGAATTCGGTTATAAATATTATGGACCGATTGACGGCCATAATTTTAAAACCTTAGAAAAATATCTCAAATTAGTTAAATCATTAAATCAACCCATCGTTCTTCATGTCATTACGAAAAAAGGAAAAGGATACACTTACGCTGAGAACGATAAAATCGGTGCTTGGCATGGCGTCAAACCTTTTAATATTGAAACCGGTGTACCTTTGGTTAAAAAAGCAGAAAACACCCATTCATGGAGTAATATTATCAGTGAGTATTTAATCAAAAGAGCTGAAAAGACCCCTGAATTAAGAGTCGTTGTACCAGCGATGATTTCAGGCTCTGAATTATATGACTTTCAAGCGAAATATCCTGATAAAATCATCGATGTTGGGATTTGTGAATCATTCGCGGTTTGTTTTTCTGGTGCCTTAGCCGTCCAAAAGAAACCGGTCTTCGTTCCCATCTATTCATCATTCTTACAACGGGCATATGATCAAATGAGCCATGATATTTGTCGCCAAAATCTTCCTGTTATTTTTGGAATAGACAGAGCTGGTGTTGTTGGTGATGATGGCGACACCCATCAAGGAATTTATGATATTGCTTATTTGAGACACTTGCCTAATATCATTATCACTCAAGCAAAAGATCCGATTGAAGCTTATCAATTATTAGATTTAGCCTTTGATCATGTTACCTCACCGTTTGCGATTCGGTATTCCAATGTTCCATTTCAAAATTTTGATTATCAAGAACATTATACCTATGAGGCGATTGAATTTGGCACTTGGGAGCAATTATCATTTAATGGATCGATTAACCTCATTACCTATGGCGATAACGTCTTAAGAATGGCTCAATTAATTAATGAGAAAAAACTGCCAATTAATCTATATAACGCCCGTTTTATTAAACCGTTTGATCAACCAATGGTGGCTGAAATTGTGGCTTCTAATCTCAAGACTTTCGTGTTAGAAGATGTGACGGTTTTAGGGGGACTAGGTAGCTCTCTATTAGAATATTTACATGAAAAACAATTAAACTCGCAACAATTTGAAATCATTGGATTACCTGATCAATATATTGAGCAAGGGAAAATCCATGAAATTTATAAACAGTACCATTTGGATAATGATTCTTTATTCGAACGGTTTATAACCGCGATTAAATAGCAGTCAGAGGTGATTCGATGATCAAAACTTTAGTTGTCAAACATTTCGCCATCATTGATGAAATTACAGTCACATTTAAAAATGGTATGACGGTTTTGACCGGAGAAACTGGGGCTGGCAAAAGCCTTATCATCGATGCTATTGGACTTCTTTTAGGTGACCGTGCGAATCAAGAAATGATTCGAACTGGTGAAAATAGTGCATCGATTGAAGGCTTGTTTTCAATTGAATCAGAGGCACTAAAAGCGAGCCTCAATTCAAATAAAATTCCTTATTGGAACGATGAAATAAAGATCTTTAGAGAAATCTCAATTCAAAATAAAAATGTGATTAAAATCAATGATGTTTCAATTACGTTAAATCAACTCAAAGAAATTGCGAGACATTTAGCTGATATTCATTCGCAGTTTGATACTCAGCGTTTATTAAGCCCTCAATATTACCTCGATTTAATCGACGGATTCAGACTTGATTTATTAAAGCCTTATCTCGAAAAATACACGAGTGACTTAAACTTATATTTAGAACGGCATAAGAATTACATGAAATGGTTATCGATGCAAAAGGAATTGCAAGATAAGCTTGAAATGTATCAATATCAACTAAAAGAATTAAAAAATCTGAATCTAAAAGTGGATGAAGAAGTCGCTTTAGAACAAGAAATCAGTGTATTATCTAATTTCGATAAAGTCAATCTCGCATTACAAAATGCCATCACTTTATTCGAAAATGGATTATCAGATCAGCTTTATGAACTACAATCTGAATTAACCAATTTAAAGACTTATGGATTAGGCTTTGAGAATGAAGCCGAACTCGCTAAAAATGCTTATTATGACTTCGAAGACTTAGAAAAAACCTTAAAACATCAATTACATGATTTGGCCTTTGATCCTGATCAATTAAATCAAATGAATGAACGATTGAGTGAACTTGAAAAGGCAAAAAACAAATACAAAAAGAGTATTTCTGAACTCATTGAATATCAAGCGATGATTGAAACATCAATTGATCAAAGTGAAAATTACGAGGCTTATCTAGAAAAAGAGAAAAAAGCGCTCGAATTAGCCCATCAAAACGTGGTCAAATCGGCTTTATCAATCACGAAAATCCGGATGGAAATTGCCAAACAGATCGAAAAAGAATTAAGTTCTGTTTTTCAAGATTTAATCTTAAAAAACACCGAATTCAAAATCGAATTTAAAACGAAAGATACCTCTGATATCTTTAAAAAAGATGTCTTTACTTTCGAAGGTATCGATGAAGTTGATTTCTTGATTTCAACGAACGTGGGAGAAACGTTAAAACCCCTTTCAAAAACTGCCTCAGGCGGTGAGATGAGCCGCATCATGTTAGCGTTCAAAACGATTTTTATCAAAAGTCAAAATTTATCAACGATGATTTTTGATGAAATTGACACGGGTATCAGTGGTTATGTCGCCAAGCAAATCGCGAAGAAATTAAAAGCCATTTCTTCGACATGTCAAGTCCTTTCAATCTCACATGTTCCGCAAGTTGTCGCAATTGCTAGTCATCAACTCCGCGTTAAGAAACAAGAATTACATCACCGGACGATTGCTTCTATTAAAGAACTTTCTTTTGATGAACGGGTAGAAGATATTGCTGAGATGATTTCAGGGGAGTCGCTCTCAGCCACAGGTATTCAAGGGGCTAAAGAATTACTGCTAGAAAACTAAAAAAATATAAAAAGAGATTATTCGCCAATGAATAATCTCTTTTATTTTGTAATAAAAATTAACTTAATACTTGAATCCCTTGAACGATAGCAGCGATTAATAAGCCTAAGAACATTCCTACAGCGAGAATGACTAAGACGATTTTACCAAATTTGCTTTTCGTAGGGTTATAGGTCCTGATTTCTGGTTCAACCATCACAGGTTTCGGACGCTTTTTGCTTTGTGGCATTGTTTTCACCTCAAATATAGATTTGCTTAGTCTATTATAAACCAGACTTCAAGAAAAAGAAAGAATTTTTTGATTTGAATTGTTACTTTACCCATGTCGATTTATCAGTTTCGTCAAATTGCTTTAAATACTCAATGACGCGGGCCGTAATCTGTGTCGGGGTTGATGCGCCACTTGTGACCGAAACTGTTTTAAAACCAAGGAGTAGTTCTGGGGTTATATCTTCAACAGATTCAATCGCATAAGTCAATGCATTCGTTAACGTTTTTGATAGTTTGACCAAAGATGCTGTATTATGACTATGCGGGTCGCCGACAACGAAACATAAATCGACGTTATTATTCGACTTTAATACCGCTTCTTGACGAATTCTCGTTGAATTACATATTTCATCACTGATAACGGCGTGGGGGAATTTTGTTTGAATTAAAGCAAAGATTTTATCTAAATCTCGGATGGATAACGTCGTCTGATTCGTCACAAAAATTGGGTGATCAGTTGAAGGTAATTTTAAGACGTCTTCTAACGATTCAACTAATTGAATTTTCGGATCTATGCCTAAAGCTCCTTCAGTTTCAGGATGATGACTTTTACCAATGAATAATATTTGATAATCTTTTAAAAGATATTCTTTGATAAGATCATGCGTTTTTTGAACATCTTTACAGGTCGCATTGATCAGGGTTAACCCTTTGTCTTTTATCTTTTGAAAAACGGCATCTTCAGTTCCATGGGCCGTAATGATGATGGTGCCTGTATCGACATAGTCGAGTAATTCAAGTCGGGTTTTACCGGGTTCATTTAACGTGATGACCCCTTTTTGGGTAAAATCGTCGACGACAAAACGATTATGGACAATCATCCCTAAAATATAAATGGGTCTTGGTAATATGGGATTTTCAATCGCTTTATTAACAATATCAATGGCTTTAACAACGCCAGGGCAATAGCCCCTGGGCGTAATGGGAAGGACTTGCATGATATCACACCTTTTAGTTTTACATTAAACTATAAATATTATATAATAAATAGTGTATTTTTACAAAAAGAAAGCATGGTGTCATATGTTCCCTTATAAAAAATTTATTGTTAATGCGATTACGGACCTCGGATTTAAGTCGTTGACTGAAGTTCAATCGACGGTAATCCCTAAAGTCCTAAAAGGCCAAGACCTGATTGTGAAGAGTGCAACCGGTACAGGCAAAACGCATGCCTATTTAATCCCTATATTTGAAAGACTTGATTTATCACTTAATCAATGTCAAGTATTAATCAGTGCTCCGACACGTGAATTAGCGGTTCAAATTTTTGCATTTGCGAAACAAGTCAGTCAATTCTCTGATCAACCGATTGATATTCGTTTATATACCGGCGGTACAAACCGATTAGAAGAAATCGCAAGATTAGAAAAAAAACAACCTCATATCGCAATCGGAACCCCAGGAAAACTCAAAGATTTAGTCGTCAAAACGAATGTGCTTAAAGCACACCTTGTGAAGACCTTTATCGTGGATGAAGC
>CAYIYY010000003.1:17247-28347 GCA_964367605.1 uncultured Candidatus Izemoplasmatales bacterium
GCCATTATCTTTTGTAATACGAAAGAATCGGCGGATGAATTATACGCTAAAATGAAGGCTGAAAAATATAATGTCGCGTTAATTCATGGGGGATTAGAAGCGAGAAAAAGAAAACTCATTGTCGCCGATATTAGAGCCTTGAAATATCAATTTGTCGTAGCGACCGATATCGTAAGCCGTGGCATCGATATTTCTGGAATTACCCACATTTTAAATTACGAATTACCAAGTGACGTCGAATTTTACGTTAACCGTAGTGGCAGAACGGGACGTATGGATAAAGATGGTCAAGTCTTATCGCTTTATGACTTTGAAGATTCCTTGTACTTGGATAAACTCGATAGTAAAGGCATAAAAACAGAAAGTTTAGATATTAAAGGTACGGCACTTGTTCCGGTAAAAAATCGTAATTCGCGAACCAAAAAAGAATGGAAACCAGGTAAATCATTAGATACAGCAAAAATATTAGTTAAAAAACCTTCAACGGTTAAACCGGGTTATAAAAAGAAATATCAGACCGAACTCAAGAAAGTTCAAAAGAAACTCGATAGAAAAGGACGATAATTTATGCTTATTATTGGTTCACACGTTTCTTTAGGTGGGAAAGAACAATTCTTAGGCAGTGTTAAAGAAGCATTATCTTATGAAGCGAATGCTTTCATGGTTTACACTGGCGCACCTCAAAATACGAAAAGAAAAGCCCTTGAACTGATGCGAATTGATGAAGCGAAAGCCTTGATGGATGAACATCTTATCAAGCCAGAGCATGTCATCGTTCATGCACCTTATATTGTTAATCTTGCGAACCCTGATCCTGAAAGACAAGCTTTTGCGGTTGAGTTTTTAACCGAAGAAGTTAAAAGAACAGAAGCATTAGGCGCGAAGATATTAGTCCTTCACCCAGGAGCACATATGGGAGACGGGCCAGAAATGGGCATTAGAAGAATTGCAAATGGCGTCAATCAAATCATTCAAAACACGCGCAATTGTGATGTCATTATTGCTCTAGAAGGCATGGCTGGTAAAGGCACGGAAGTTGGCCGTAATTTTGAAGAATTAAAAGCAATGATCGATTTAATCGAAGACCAATCAAGAGTAGGGGTGTGTTTCGATACGTGTCACACCCATGATGCCGGTTATGACGTTTTAAACCATTTTGATGATGTCATAGACGAATTTGATCAAGTCATTGGATTAAATTATTTGAAAGTGCTTCATATCAATGATTCAAAAAACGATCAAGGAGCTCATAAAGATAGACACGCCAACCTTGGATTTGGATTTATTGGATTTGATCGTTTAAATCATGTCGTTCATCATGACCGACTCAAAAAAATCCCTAAAATTCTTGAAACGCCTTATGTGACGGATTTAGAAAATGAGGATTTATCATATCCACCTTATTATTACGAAATTGAAATGTTAAAAAATCAAATATTTAATCCAGATGTCCTCGATTTAATCCGAAAAACAAAGGGGAAACATTAATATGGGTTTACATGTCGTTTTATATCAACCAGAAATTCCGCAAAATACAGGAAATATCATGCGCACCTGTGCAGGGACGAATACGACGCTTCATCTCATTGAACCTTTAGGTTTTAAAGTCGATGAAAAATCGTTAAAACGCAGTGGCGTTAATTACCTTGAACATGCAACATTCTTTGTCTATCCTGATTTTGAAACATTTTTATCAAAGAATCACGGTGAATTTTTATTTTTTACGCGTTATGGTAAAAAGACACCGGATCAATTTGATTTATCGGATTCTGAAAAAAATATCTACCTTGTCTTTGGACGCGAATCAACGGGGATACCTAAATCTATCTTAAGGGAACACTTAGAACGATGTACAAGGTATCCGATGAATGAAAATATTCGTTCATTAAATTTATCAAACACGGTTTGTTTAGGTATTTATGAAGTTTTGAGGCAACAAAATTATCAAGGATTATCTAAAACCGAGCCAGAAAGCATGAAAGGCGAAGACTGGTTAATCAAAGATTAAAGAAATGGGGAAGATGATATGCTTGAAGTCGGCAAAAAAATTATTGTTCAAAGTTATAAACACGATGAATCACTTCATCGTATATGGCAAGAAGCAACCGTCTTAGCAGAAAATGAGGATTATATCATTGTGGCTAACAAAAAAACAAAAGTCATTGAAGCGAATGGTCGTTTTTGGCATACGAAAGAACCCTCAGTCACCTATTTTTATAAACATCATTGGTTTAATGTCATTGGCATAATCAAAGAAGATGGTGTTTCTTATTATTGTAACTTATCGAGTCCGATTCTTTATGATGAAGAAGCACTTAAATATATTGATTATGATTTAGATATTAAAGTATTACCCGATCATTCCTATAACTTACTGGATCAAAATGAATATAGACGTCACAAATCCCAAATGTCTTATTCACCTGAATTGAGTAAAATCATTGAAAGTGAACTGAAAACATTAGAAACGATGGTTCGTACGCAAAATGAACCTTTCCAACAAGACGTTATCTTGAAGTGGTATGACTTTTACTTGAACGAAAAAATAAAATAAATAATCATAAAAATGCATAAAACTATACAATTTAAGGGAAGATAAATGGCGACATTTATCTCCCCTTTGTGTTATAATAGAAAAGAAATGGAAGTGATACTATGGAACTGACCTATAAAATTTTGAAACCTCAGGCCATTAAGGACTTTTTACATGACAATAAGATTCCTTTGAAATTAATCGTAATTGAAAATAACCTTCAACGAATCGTCGTTAATAATGACTTAAAGACGAAAAATGATACGGTTCGTAAAGGCGATAATCTTCATATTTGGATTCCTGATGAGGAATATGATGAAGCCGTTTTACCTGAAGATATCGAATTAAACATCGTTTATGAAGATGATTATTTGATGATTGTCGATAAACCTTATGGTATGCCACTGATGGTTACCAAAAATTATACGGAGCATACCTTAGCGAATGCTTTATTAACGCATTATCAAAAAAATAAAATTCAAAGTAAAATTCATTATGTCAACCGTCTCGATATCGATGCGGGTGGATTAGTTCTCATCGCTAAAAACCGATTCATCAAATTCTTACTCTCTGAAATTGAAATTAAACGGGAGTATTTTGCTATCATTGATGGGATTGTCCCGAATAAAACATTAACGATTGATTTACCAATTGGTAAAAGTGACGATGTTTCTCCGAAACGGGAAGTGAAAGAAGATGGCGAAGATGCGATTACTTCCTTTACCGTTGAAAAAGAATTTAAGGTCCAAAGTCTCGTGAAAATAACGAACGAAACCGGAAAAACACATCAAGTTCGCGTTCATTTTGCTCATTTTGGTTTTCCACTCGTTGGAGATCATATTTATAACCCTAAAGCTAAAATCAATGAGCATTTATACCTTTATATGAATCATATCGGCTTTAAACATCCCATTTTTTCCAAAGAAGTAGATTTTAATTTAGGTATTCCTAAAGATTTCATTGACTATCTAAAAGTTAAAGGAGTTACCAATGTTTAAGAAATTAGCCGTCTTGATGACGGCCTTTTTAGTTGTTTTTATGGTGGGGTGTCAGTTAATCTCGACAACAGATACAGTATCCATTACTTTACCTCCGATTGTTACGACAACGTCTAACGATTTAACAACCGATGAACAAAATCCTGTGTCTTACGAATCCTTATTTGACAATAACGTCAAACATCGATTCGTTATCTCATTCTCCCAAACTAATTTTGATAAACTCGTTCAAGATATGATCAATTATAATGATCAATTCGGATCTTACCGCGATAACACAATTCAAGAAGTTGACATTTTATACGAAGATTCCTATGGCAACCGCGTTGAACTGAATGAAGTTGGTTTCAGAACCAAAGGGAATATCTACTCACGTGTTTTACCCGTTATTTTAGATGATGATGGCGACGTTATAGGCTATCAACAAGTCTCTTTCCAATTAGAGTTTAACGATACGTTTAATTATCCCGATAATTCAACGCAATACAAATTATTAAAAGAAAGAAGAATGTTTGATTTAGAACAGTTAAACTTTAAAGCCATCACATCAGGTGATACCGGTGTTGTGACCGAAATGGTTGCTTATGATTTTTATTTAGCAGCTGGCATTCCTGCACCGAACACGAGTTTAGCCATTATTTATTTTGATATTGATGGCACACTCGTTCCTTATGGATTGTTTACTGTGACAGAACCCCTAGATGATGTGTATGCAAGAAGAGTCTTTGGTAAAAACTTTGATGGATCTTTAGGCGATTTATATAAATGTGTTTGGCAGTCTAATGGACCAGCAACGTTAAAAACAGGTGATGCAACCAACGCTGTTGGCGTTTCTAACTTTAATGCAGGCTACCGTTTAACTTATCAATTAAAAACGAATAAGCTGACCAGTGATTTCTCCAATTTCTCATATTTTGTGTCAGAATTAAATAATTTTTCTAACACCGTCAGTTACAAGAATAAACTTGAAGATATTTTAGACGTCGATACGTGGTTAAAAACATTAGCCATGGGATTTTTAGTGGGTAACCCCGATGATTATGCCCACGACGCTAATAATTACTACTTATATTTTTATGAAAATCAAGCAGTCTATATTCCCTTTGACCACGATCAGTCTTTAGGATATGGTTGGGATCCTTATAACGGATACGGGATTAGGCATGATTTGTATGATTATCCTGTCGCTCAAACTTATCATTTTTCAAAAAATGATTTAGTATTAGTCAAAAATGTATTAGCTTTCCCTGAATACCGTGATAAATATGAAAAGTATATCATCGAATACACCGATGAAACGACTGGCATTTTCAATTATGATCGTTATTACAGTGAATATCTCATTGCGAAAACGTTATATCAAAGTGAATTAACTGAAAATGATCACTTAGGCGTAAAAACTATCAGTATAACGCAACGATATATGCAACCAAGCAACTATTTTTCACAAAAGATAGAATACGCAAGGGCGTCTGCGTTATATTACCAAGATCAAAAATAGGAGGTCTCTATGAAGTGGCTATGGATTAAACGAATCCTCATTGCTTTCGTCTTACTGACGAGTGTTTTAACATTGAGTTATTTCAACTATTTATCAGCCGCCGATGGATACACCCCTTTAACGAGACTCTTCAATAATCGCAAACAAAAAGAAGATTATAAGAATTTGTTTGATAATTCTAACTTTAAAACCATCACTGTCGTGTTTGAAGATTCAGTCTTCAATGACTTAGTTACTTCCATGGAAGATTATTTTGCATTATACGGTACCTATCAAGACAATACCATGCATAAAGTTGATATGATTTATTCAGATGGGTTAGGTAACCAATTTACCATCGAAGAAGTTGGTTTTAGAACAAAGAGTAATACCTCAAGAAATATCCCAAGACTTGAAGATTGGCGCGGTAGAACTGTTTATTATCAAACGTCCTTCCAACTTCAGTTTAACGCTACTTTTGATTATGACAAACAATCCAATGAATATGGTGTTTTAAATAAACGCGAAGTGTTTAATCTTGATCAATTGAATTTTGAATACTCAAAAACAATTGACGCCCAAACCGATGACGCGATGATTAGTGAAGCATTTTCCTATTATTTATACCGTCAAGCGGGTGTTATCGTCTCTAATGCCAGTTATGGACTCGTATATTTCCAAATTGGCCAAGAACTCATTGGTTTTGGGTTTTATACCTTCATTGAACCCATCGATAATAATTTCTTATCCATGAATTTTGATTCGAACGTCATCGGAGATTACGGCGATTTATTTAAATGTACTGATTTAACCGGACTCGCTGATTTATCCGTTCATTATGATGGATTGATTGGTATGAATGAGTATACAACCAACAACCGATTCTCTTATGCCCTCAAAAACCATAAACAAAAAGGATTAAGAACTGATTTCTCCGTTTTAACGGATTTTATCGATGATATCAACGATTTAGATTACTTTAGCCGTCATAGTTCATCACTATTAAATGTCGATGCGTTTATTCGAGCGTTAGCGATGGGTTTCTTGATTGGTAACAGTGATGATTACCGTTATAATTATAATAACTATTACCTTTATTTTGAAGTTTATACCAATCAAGTCTATTATATTCCTTTTGACTTAGATTCCAGTCTAGGCTTTGGAAAACATCAAGACTTAACTGGAAATTATGGCGTCAATTACAACTTGATCGATATGAATGAAATGGCGATTTTAGTACATCAAGTGTTCGAGATTGAAGCATACCGTACACTTTATTATGATTATCTAAACACGTTTGTGACCGATTATTTTGATTATGATGTTTTTAGAGATCAATTTTTAGAAGCGAAGACTTTATATGAAGCAATTTTGGTCAGTGAAGACCATTTAGGTAATCAAGTATTTTCTTTGAGAAATGCACAGTGGTACTTTGAATCAAAATCCAGTCATGTTATCAACCAACTCGCTTTGATTTCTTTAATTTAAGGAATCAAAGCGTTTTCATTATATTTATGTTTGACATCTGTTTATATTCCGTTATAATTGAGAACAGCAACATTAAAAGTTAATCATTTGATTAGAGGTAGCGATGCAGATGAGTAATTTGGTGAGCCGGTAGGTGATGACCCAAATGAAAGGCAACCATCGCCGAATGGACAACTGGGCACGGTTGGATCATGGGGTTGAGAGAAACACTTTCAACACTCCTACTTTATGAGTAGAGGCGCTAACATCCAATAAATTCCTTTTTGTTTTTTTATTTTTTGGAAGCGTCGATGAGACGCTTTTTTTTGTTGAAAAAAATAAAAGGAGAAAGACCATGAAAAAATTTTTATTACTCGTTTCAACCCTTGTATTATGCTTCACATTCACTGCTTGCGTGAATTTAGAACCGCTGCCAGTAGATACAGACAATTATCAAACCATATTAGAAAGAGGCTATATTGTCGTCGGTTTAGAATGTAACTATGCCCCTTTTAACTGGAGTGTTGAAAAAGACCAAGCTTCAGAAAAAGCACTCCCACAAGCCGGTTCAAAGGCTTACTGTGACGGTTATGACGTTCAAATAGCACAAAGTATCGCTACCGAATTAGGGGTGGATTTATACGTTAAAGCCGTTGATTGGGATGGTTTGATTCCATCTTTGGCCACCAATGGATCGATTGACATGATTATTGCAGGGATGTCCCCAACCGCAGAAAGAGCACAAACCGTTGCATTTTCTAACGAATATTACCATTCGACGCATGTCGTTGTATTAAGAAGTGATTCCGACTATGCGAACGCAACTTCAATCAATGATTTTGCGAATGCGAATGTCGTTGCTCAAATGAATACCTTTTATGATGAGCTCGTCGATCAAATGGACGGCGTCAATCATTTAAATCCTTTAGGTGATGTTCCAACCATCATTACAGGGATTAAATCGAACACCTATGATTTAACGATTTTAGAATTACCGGTTGCGATCGCGGTAACGGCGTCAAATCCTGAATTGACGTACATTGAATTTGAGAGTGGTCTTGGATTTAGCGTCACTTATGAAGATTCAGCGGTTTCGATTGCGGTTCGTCAAAGTGATGTCACGTTATTAGCAGAGATTAACGCCATTTTAGCGACCATTACTAATGAAACTCGTGAAGCTTGGATGGTAGAAGCTATTAACCGTCAACCAGAGTAATTAGTAGGTCATGATGAGAAAATTAAATAAAGGCATTTTTAAAAAAGGCATCATGACCATTGTGGTCATGGGACTGATTTATGCCATCTACCCAAATTTTATTAAAAATCCAAACGTAGAAGCGGCTGATAATATCATTATTGGCAGTCCTACGAGTGAAGAATTAAGTATTTTAGAAACGGCGAGTGAATTCATCACACCTTACAATGAAACGAACCGACAAAGCTTGTCACCAAACCGGTTAAAACAAGTGACATCCAATATGGTTCTACCGAGCCAATATAATGATGTTTCTATTACTTGGGAGTCCAATGATATAATTGTGACGATATCAGATCAACTAACTGATTTTGTGGTGGCGTCCCCAACTGGTTCTATCACCATCCAAGTTTTTCAAGCGGTAATAAAAAACACACCCAGTATCTTTCAAGGGGCTAACACGTTTGAATTAACGGCGACATTTCATTATCATGACGTTCAATTAGTCAAAACCTATGAAGGGGCGGTTGTCCCAGTTATGCCAGATGATTTTTTAGGGGGCGTTCTCTTCACTGCCATCAGATATTCATCACTCTTCATTGAAGGTGTTTTAACGACCTTAGGGTTATCGTTATCAGGAACCATCATTGGATTTGCATTAGCGTTAGTTTTGGTCGCATTACGGCTCCAAAAACCGACACAAAGAGATCAAAAAATCGTTGTTTTTATGAAGAAAATCGGTTCAAGATTTTCTAAAGGATATATTACGGTTTTCCGTGGAACACCGATGATTGTTCAAGCCAGTTTCTTTTGGTATGGTCTTGGATTATTCAATGATGCCTTGTTATGCGGTTTATTCGTGGTATCCGTCAATACAGCGGCTTACATCGCAGAAATCTTAAGAGGATCGATTCAATCGATTGATAAAGGACAAACAGAAGCCGCAAGAAGTTTGGGCTTAACATCAATTCAAACGATGAGACATATCATTTTCCCACAAGCAATTAAAAATTCTATGCCTGCGATTGGAAATGAGTTTGTCATTAACATTAAAGATACGGCTGTTTTATCCGTCATTGGCATTTTTGAATTATTCAATCAAACAACGAAGGTCGCCGGCATTCATTACCGTCAATTAGAGGCGTATCTCGTGGTAGCGGTGATTTATCTTGTCTTAACCTATAGCATTACATGGATATTACAAAAGGTTGAAAAGAAACTTGATATTCAAGTCAAAGAATTGCCCTCTTCAAATTAGGTGACCTATGAATAAAATTATTGAAATCAAAAACTTAAAGAAATCATTTGGCAATACGGAAGTCTTAAAAAATATCAGCCTTGATATTTATCAAGGCGAAGTATTGACGATTATTGGATCCTCAGGGTCCGGAAAATCGACACTTCTACGATGTTTAAATCTTTTAGAAGAACCCAGTGATGGCTTGATTCTTTTTGAAGGATCGAATTTACTGGACCAAACGACAGATATCAATTTATTAAGAACAAAAATGGGGATGGTGTTTCAAAGTTTCAATTTGTTCAATCATAAAAACGTGTTGGATAACTGTACTTTAGCTCCCATCCAAGTCATGCATCAAAATAAAGCTGAAGCGATAGAGTATAGCCTTTCAATGCTTGATTCCGTTGGCATGAAAGATTTTGCCTATCAAAATCCGAATGCTTTATCTGGCGGACAAAAACAACGCGTCGCAATCGCAAGAGCCCTTGCGATGAAACCTGATATCTTGTTATTTGATGAACCGACGAGTGCACTAGACCCAGAAATGGTAGGTGAAGTGCTAGAAGTCATGAAATCTCTGGCTAACCAAGGGATGACGATGGTTGTGGTGACCCACGAAATGGAATTTGCGAAAGAAGTCTCTTCAAGAATTGTTTTTATGGATAGTGGCATTATATTAGAATCCGGTTCTCCCGATGAACTATTCAATCATCCCAAAGAAGAAAGAACAAAACGGTTTTTAAAACGTGTTAGGTAAAAAAAACACTCCGAAAATGAAAGTGTTTGATTAAAACGGACAGATATTAAAAAGAGTCATATTAGGAGAAATTCTAGTATGATTTTTTTGATATAATTAAGAACAAGACAAGAATTTAAGTATTAAAGCTTTTTGTGGGTAAGGAAGTTATCCACAAAAAGTAATTGACGCCTTACAAGAAAGCATAAAAAGGAGAAACGATGAAAGAACGAATGTTAAATAAGAATAGACAGTTTAACATTGACGAAAAGAACCAAATCGTACTATTGTATTTGGACCATCATATACGAATGAGCGAAATCCAGAGAGAGTATGACATTCCTTACAAATCAGTCATTCAGCAATGGATTAAACAGTATCGGGAATTCGGAACGTGTGTGGATCGTCGAGGCAAAGCAACTGGTGGAAAAAAAGGAAGACCTAGAAAGCATATTGAGCGACTGGAGGATATGTCCAAGAAAGATCTAATTGAAAGGGTAAGACTGTATGAAAACATAAAAAAATCCCTGACCTGCCTAATGAACCAACCACCAAGCAAGAATATCAAGTGATAGATATGCTTAAAGGGCTATATTCAGTGCAATTATTATGTAAAACACTTGGATGTTCGAGAAGTGGATACTATGACTGGATAGCATTGGGCAGGCCGCAACATAAGGCGTTTGACAAAGCAGTAAGTGACCTCATAATTAAAACGTATCGAATAGACAACCGATGGGGAATTCGTCAAATCAGAATGCAAATAAAAGCGGCATACGGCCTATGTCTAACCAACGCAACCGTATACCGCTACATGAGGATCAATGGTGTTCAGTCCATTGTCCGAAGGAAAACCCATACATATCCAAAGGTTGATCACCATGATATACCGAATCTCCTCCATAGAAATTTTAACACAGATTCATCAAATAAGAAATGGTCGATTGATATTACTTATCTCTTCTGTAAAGATGGTTTATCGTACCTGTGTGCAATCAAAGATATGTATGACAAATCGATTATATCCTGGAAACTGTCAAAATTCATTGATCACTTTCTCGTCATGGATACATTGAGTCAAGCGATTGAATCAGTGCCTTATGAACAGCGTCAAGATTTAATCTTACATTCGGATCAAGGATGGCATTTTACAATTCCCACATACAGGAAAAGGTTAGAAGAGAATTTCATTACCCAATCTATTTCAGCAAAGGGTAGCAGCGTTGATAACTGCCCAATAGAATCGTTTTTCAGCGCTCTGAAGACCGAGTGCATCTATTTACACAAGAATATATACCTGAATAATTTAGAGGCTATTGTAAAAGAATATATGTTCTATTACAATAACAAAAGACTTCAAGAAAAAATAAAAGAACTCGCACCCCTTCGTTACAGGGAACAAGTTCTTTCGACTCTTTTTATTTAATTGTCCGTTTTGAGCAAACTAACTC
>CAYIYY010000004.1:0-1960 GCA_964367605.1 uncultured Candidatus Izemoplasmatales bacterium
AAATTATAATGGTCTTATTATTTATAATGAAATTTGGATATGCTTTAGGCTATCATATGAAACGTATTATTCTCCTTATTTTGTGAAACAATTATATACATAGAAGATAAAAATTGAGAGGAGCCTTTACATGAAATCAGATTTAGAAATTGCTCAAGTGGCGAAAATGAAGAAAATTCAAACGGTTGCGAAAAGCATCGGTTTGAAGAATGATGAACTTGAACTTTATGGTCAGTACAAAGCCAAAATCAGTTTTAATGCTATTAACAGTAATCGCTTTAACAAAGAAGGAAAAATCATTTTAGTAACAGCTATTAATCCAACGCCCGCCGGTGAAGGTAAAACTACCACGACAGTAGGTTTAGGAGATGCTTTAAACCGAATTGGTTATAAAACAATGATTGCTTTACGCGAACCCTCTTTAGGTCCCGTCATGGGTGTCAAGGGTGGCGCAGCGGGTGGAGGATATTCACAAGTTGTTCCAATGGAAGACATTAACCTTCATTTTACCGGCGATATTCACGCCGTTGGCGCAGCGAATAACTTAATCTCTGCTATCATCGATAATCACCTATTCCAAGGAAATGATCTTCATATTAATCCTGAAGCCATCACTTGGAAGCGCGCGATGGATATGAATGATCGCTCCTTAAGAAAAATCCAAGTCGGTCTATCCATGGCGAAAGAAATCAGTCGCTTTGATGGCTTTGATATCACTGTCGCAAGTGAAATAATGGCCGTATTATGTCTATCTAAAGATTTAGATGACTTAAAATATCGCGTTGGAAGAATCGTCATTGGCGAAAATATGGATGGCCGTCCTGTCACTGTTGCAGATTTGAAAGCACAAGGTGCTGTAACCATGCTTTTAAAAGATGCGATCAAACCTAACTTAGTTCAAACGCTAGAAAACACACCTGTTTTGATTCACGGTGGACCCTTTGCGAATATCGCTCATGGATGTAATTCCATGATTGCGACTTCATTCGCTAGAAGAGTTGCGGATTATGTTGTCACTGAAGCTGGATTTGGTGCTGATTTAGGGATGGAAAAATTTATTGACATTAAAGCGAGAAATTTAGGTGTTATGCCTTCAGCGGTTGTTATCGTTGCTTCCATCAGAGCAATGAAATCCCATGGTGGCGTTGATAAAGCAAGTTTAAAAATAGAAAATGTCGATGCATTGAAAAAAGGCATTGCGAACTTAGAAAAACATACCGAAAATGTCAAACAATACCATGTTCCCTATGTAATTGCTTTAAACCGATTTGAATCTGATACTGAATCAGAACTTGAATTCGTTATGAACTGGGCTAAAGAAAATCATCATCCTTTGGCGTTATCTGAAGTTTTTGGTAAAGGTAGTTTAGGCGGTGTTGATTTAGCCAAAACAGTTGTTTCACTCACCGAATTACCCCTTGATTCAAAAGCTACTCAACTTTACCGTCTTGAGGAATCAATCAAAACAAAAATTGAAAGAATCGCTAAAACGATCTATGGCGCAAAAGATGTTGTTTACTCTGAAAAAGCTCAAACTCAAATTGAAAAATTCAATCAATTAGGTTGGAATAATCTAGCAATCTGTATGGCTAAAACCCCATTATCTTTGACTGATAATCCAAAAATCATCGGACGTCCAAAAGATTTTACAATTACCATTCGTGATTTTAAACCCTCCATTGGTGCTGGCTTCTTGGTCGCGCTAACGGGTGACGTAATGACGATGCCTGGTTTACCAAAACTAGGTGCTTATGAAAACATGGATGTTATCGATGGAAAGATTGTAGGCTTATTTTAAAAGGAGGTCAACTTCTAATGAAAATACTGGTTGTTGGTGGTGTATCTTTTGATACGATTGTGCATTTAAATCATCTTCCAGAGCCTGTTTCACAAACGTTATTTGGTAGTGATTATCAAACCATTGGCTCAACTGGAGCGGGTAAAAGTTTAAACATGACGA
>CAYIYY010000004.1:2060-6362 GCA_964367605.1 uncultured Candidatus Izemoplasmatales bacterium
AGTGATTATCAAACCATTGGCTCAACTGGAGCGGGTAAAAGTTTAAACATGACGAAACTCGGGATGAACAATACCTTACATGCGACTTTAGCGGATGATGAATATGGTAATCATATTCGCAAGTTCTTACAAAACCGTGGCGTCAATGCCGTCTATGATCTTGATTTAGCGACGGAAAGACATGTCAACTTAATGGACCGAGAGGGTAATAGAGTCTCTATTTTTACCTCAACTACAACCCCTGATCCTAAACTTGATATGACTCGATTAGAGAAATTAATCATTGAACACGATTTAATCGTCTTAAACATCGTTCCTTATACCAAACAACTCATTGAGTTAATAAAAAAACATCATAAACCGATTTGGACTGATCTTCATGACTACGAAGAAGATAATTCGTATTATGAAGAGTATATTCAAGCTGCTGATTGTTTGTTCTTTTCATCCGATAAAGTAACAAACCACCGGAAATTGATGGAAAAATGGATTGAAATGGGTAAACAGATGGTCGTGGTTACTCATGGTAAAAACGGTGCTAGCGTTGCGACTAAATCGGAGTTCTTATATGAACCGATTATCAATACCTATCAAATGGTTGATTCAAACGGTGCCGGAGATGCCTTTTTTGCTGGATTCTTATATGGTTATTCTCATCATGAATCCATTCAAACTTGTCTAGCTTATGGTACCATCGCGGGTGGACTAACCGTCAGTTCAAAAGAATTAGTATCCCCAAGCCTTTCAGAAACATATTTGCTTGAAACTTATAAAGAAATCTATTTATAAATCATAGGAGGTTCCAATGAAAGAATCAATTAAAGATTTATCTCAAAAAGTTAAGAAATTAGGTATCCAAGCAGTTGACACAGCTAAAAAAGGGATTGAAAAAGCGGTATCGGGTATTGAAAATACAATTTTAGAAGATAACTTACGTCGTCGTTTCAATTATGAAAATCCTTACCGTTTTGAAGTTATCACCCACGCAAAATCAGATATCTTAACCAACCTTTTACCTAAACATGCCAAACGCTACGATGAAGATGATTTATTCGTTTTCTATGGTTCTGTTCACTCTAACGGCTTCGAAAAAGGATATATCATCAAAGATTTATCTGATAACGTAGAGTATTCCATTGAAGATATTATCGAAGTCTCAATTCCCGTTGAATTTGAAGATAAATCGTATACCGTTACTGGAACTGCAGTAACTTGTAAAGCACTTTAATAAAATGGATTATAAAGTTGAATTTATCAATATTTACAATCAATTTATCAAACGCGAAGGATCAGAAGAATTACTTAAATTTTTATTATCTTCAAATTCTGATTTTTTCATTGCGCCTGCATCTTCTAGATTTCATTTATCAAAAGAAGGCGGACTCGTTGAACATTCAATGAATGTCTATCAATGTTTAAAAGACTATTCTGAAAGACAAAAAGTTAGAACTGATTTTGGACTCCATTTCTCTAATGAGTCGATTGCGATTGTGGCACTTTTACACGATTTATGCAAAATGAATGTCTATCAAAAATCCATGCGAAATGTGAAAGATAAGAATGGAACTTGGCAGCAAGTTCCTTCTTATGAGTATAATGATACTTTACCTTATGGTCATGGTGAAAAATCAGTCTATATTATCAGTGGCTTTATGAAATTAACGAGAGAAGAAGCTTTTGCGATTAGGTATCATATGGGTTTTTCAAATACCGATGATAAGCAAAATGTGGGTGCTGCTTTTGAACAATTTCCTTTAGCTTTAGCACTTTCGATTTCAGATATGGAAGCGACTTATTTAATAGAATCAAAAACAAAATAACATCTTTTTATATGAACAATGAGAAACTGATTTTCAGTTTCTTTTTCTTATTTATTAGCCACATAACATATGGTATAATGTTACAGGCTGGAGGATGATAAAATGGCAAAAATGTATGATATGACAAAAGGCTCAATCTTTAAAAATTTACTGGTCGTCGCCCTTCCAGTTTTATTGACGTCTATTTCGCAAATGGCTTATAACTTAACAGACATGTTTTGGATTGGTCGAGTTGATTCGATTGGTTTGAACGAAAGTGATGCAATATCAGGAATTGGGACTGCAGGATATATTACTTGGTTTGCTTTTGGTTTAATCTTGATTGCGAAAATTGGTACTTCAGTCAAAGTAAGTCATGCGGCTGGTGCGAAACAACATGATATGATTGAAAAGTACGCTACGAATGGTTTATCGCTTTCAATCATTCTTGGTCTTATATTTTCTGTTTCGGTCTTTTTCTTCAAGGAAGACATTGTCAGTATTTTTAATATTGGTAAGCCAGAGGTTGTCGTAGCGGCCATTGAGTATCTATCGATTGTCGGTACTTTCTTCTTTGTACAGTTCATTACCTCTGGATTTTCTGCGATTAATGAAGGTTTAGGAAAAACCGCTCTCAATTTCTCAATATTAGTCATTGGTCTAATTATGAATATGATATTGGATCCGATATTTATTTTAACATTAAAAATGGGTGTGCCCGGGGCTGCACTCGCAACAGTTATTTCACAAGTAACGACCTTATCCGTCTTTATCATCATCTATTTTGTAAATAGAAAAACAGCTTGGCGCTATCAAATGAAAAATATAGAACCCAAAATGATGGGAGATATCTTTAAGATTGGCATATTTGCCGGGTTGCAAAGCATGTTCTTTACTTCGATTTCCATTATCATAGCGAGGATGATTTTCTTCTACGGCGAACAAGTCATGGCTGCGCAAAGATTAGGTAGTCAAATTGAACAACTAACTTGGATGATTGCCGGAGGATTCCAAACAGCCTTAACCGTCTTTGTAGGTCAAAACTTTGGTGCGAAACATTCAGATAGAATCAAAAAAGGAACAATCATGCTTTCCAAGATTTTGATTCCATATTCGCTTTTAATCGGCGCAATGCTTTTCTTTTTAGCAGAACCTTTAATGCGAATATTCGTCGATACCGAAGAAACGGTTGCCTTTGGAAAACAGTATCTTCAAATCATTAGCGTCGCCCAAGTCTTTATGATGCTTGAAGGCATTGGAACGGGATTATTCAATGGGGTAGGAAAAAGTATTGTGCCTTCGATTGTTGGAATTGCGGGTAACACACTTAGAATTCCATTTGCCTATTTGCTTTCAGGAATTTTCGGATATGTTGGAATTTGGTGGACTTTGAACTTATCAGATATCATCAAAGGGTTTGTCATGTTAGTTGCTTCTATCGTGATATTACTGAATGTAGATAAAATGATGTATTCAAGGAAAACAAGGAAAAACCAAATTATAAATGCACAATAATCGTCGACATTCGACGATTATTTTTACTTAGTTCATAATTCCCCCTTGAATTATAATTCAAGAGTGATTATAATCAAAATGTGGTAATACCACTGTGTCATAACGTGATGTTTTTATTAGTAGAGGTGAACCATGGACAATTTATCGAATATGACGACGATTTTAACGAAAAAACTCAAGACCGATATCATCAATGGTATTTATCAACCAGGAGATAGATTACTGCCGCTTCGTGAATTAGCGTTAAAATATGGGGTGAGTAGAAGTGTCGTCAATAGTGTCATTTCGACCTTATCTGCTCAAGGTTTTGTATCTGTTTCTCCAAGACACTATGTTATTATCAACGATATAATGAAAACAGGTTCATTAGGAATACTTGATGATGTGTTAGAATCTCAAAACCAACCTTTAAAATTACGGTTACTAAAGGATGTTTTAGTCTATCGAAAAAACATTGAAATGGAAGCCATCCATATCATCATTTGTTATGATCATATCGATTTATCCATGCTATCCAATGTTATCGAAGAGCATAAACGATGGATTAATCATCCCCAAAATGATATAGAACTTTTAGTAAATTTAGACATGTTATTTCATAAGGCTTTACTTGAAAGCACAGAAAATATCGTTTATCAATTAATCCATCGACATTTCGAGTCTTTTTCCCAAAAAATGATTGGTTACTTTTATCAAAACTTTAATTTAGCAGAACAAAATTTTAATTTATATATTGAAACGTATGAAGCTATTCTTGCTTGCGATGAGAAAAAAGCAAAATCAGCATTAAGTAATGTTTTGGATCAAGGTGCACAGTTTGTGCTCCAATTGATGAAATAGAGGTGATTGTTTTGGAGTGGTATGAACTACTAATCATTGGTGTTAGTCTATTTATTTTATTTCTCGTCATCTATACAGGCTACCGAATTGCTTTAAGCATATATAATCCTGTAAGACATTCATTGCTGGATTCGAGAATTCGTGAGAC
>CAYIYY010000004.1:6462-19407 GCA_964367605.1 uncultured Candidatus Izemoplasmatales bacterium
AAAAATTGTTCTTTAGGTTATTATGAAGAACAAGATCTACAAGATATTATCACCGATACCTATACCAGATTTGGACCCGATATTTATCTAGGAACATACGGAGAATCCATGGGTGGTGCGACGGTTATATTAGAACAAGCTCATGACTCAAGATTAAAATTTGTCATCGCCGATTGCCCTTTTTCTGATTTAACAGAATTGGTTACTTATTTGGTTAAAAGAAAAGCGCATTTACCTAAATGGCCGTTTATTGGCTTAGCCAATTTCTTTTTTAAATTAGCGACTAAAACTGATTTTAAATCAATTTCTCCAATAAAAGCGATAAAATCATCAAAAGTTCCGATGCTTTTGTTACATGGATCCAAAGACGAATTTATTCCGCCGATACATTCACAGAAACTCTATGACGCTTGTCCTTCAAAAAAAGAAATCTATATTTCTACGAATCCTGCAAAGCATGCGGAATCTTATTTTATGAACCGAACTGAATATACAGAAACTGTCAAAAACTTCGTCTTAAAAGTAATGGAAGATTCAAAGAAATAACATTTCATATGTGTTAAATTTTTACGAAGGGTTTATAGAGTGTTATAATTGTATTACCCTCACACGACTGGAAAAGGAGATTTTCGATATTTTTATCGAAAGTGATTACATATGTATGATATCTTAATCATTGGTGCTGGCGTCATTGGCGCGAGCGTCGCAAGAGCAATATCAAAATATGATTTGAAGGTTATTGTTATTGATAAGCATTCCGATGTTTGCGAAGGTACTTCAAAAGCAAACAGTGGTATCGTTCATAGCGGCTATGATGCTAAACCGGGCACTTTAAAGGCAAAATTTAATTTAATAGGCAATAAAATGATGGGTGATTTTTGTCAAAAATACCGTGTTCCGTTTCGTCGAAACGGATCTTTAGTTTTAGCTTTTGATATGAATGATATACCAAAATTGGAAGCGTTAAAAACACAAGGTACACTGAATGGAGTAGAAGGCTTAGAAGTTCTATCGAAAGAACAAGTATTAGCGATGGAACCGAATTTAAGTGATCAAGTTGCGGCTGCACTTTTTGCACCTACTGGCGGAATCGTTGATCCATTTGAATTAACAATCTCCCAATCAGAGGTCGCAAATCAAAACGGTGTAGAATTTCAATTTAATGCTTTGGTTTCTAGTATCAAAAAATTACCTTCTCATTTTCAAGTATATGTAAATGACAAGATGTTTGAATCTAAGATAGTGATTAATTGTGCTGGCGTATTTTCAGACGAAATCAATAATCAATTATCATCTCATAAATTAAAAATCACACCTCGAAAAGGCGAATATTGTTTATTTGATAAAGAAGTAGGTCACTTCGTTGACCGGACTATTTTTCAATTACCTACCGCATATGGAAAAGGTGTTTTAGTCACACCAACCGCTGAAAATAACTTACTCATCGGCCCAACAGCCTATGATATTGAAGATAAATATGATAATTCAACGACCGCAGAAGGCATCAAAGAGGTTTTATCAAAAGCATCTCAAAGCGTTAAGTCAATTCCAACTTCATTTATAATTACTGCATTTTCAGGTCTAAGAGCCACAGAGGCATCCGGTGATTTTATCATTGGCGAGGCCAAAGATGTAGAGGGTTTTTATAACGCTGCTGGTATAGAATCTCCGGGGTTAACTGCCGCACCAGCCATAGGCGATTATTTAGCTGATTTAGTAACAAAAAAACTAAGGGCTAATATGAAAACATCATATATTGATGGAAGAGATGAACTTGTTCGTTTTGAACCTTTATCAGTAGAAGAAAAATCTAAACTTATTGATTCAAATCACGAATATGGAAAAATTATATGTCGCTGTGAAATGGTGACATTAGCTGAAATTAAAGATGCCATCCACCGCCCTGTTGGTGCAACGACCATTGATGGCGTAAAACGAAGAACAAGAGCTGGTGCTGGACGATGTCAAGGTGGTTTTTGCTCTCCAAAAGTCTTAGAAATACTCGCTAAAGAATTGCATAAAGATCCAAGAGAAATTGCCAAATTCGATCAACAAGCCATTTTGCTTGTTGGATTCGATAAAGAAAGCCTTTAGGTGGTGGAAATATGATTAATAAAGATATCGTCATCATCGGTGGTGGACCTGCTGGGCTAGCAGCTGCGATAGGTGCTTATGAAGCGGGCAATAAAGATATTATTATTATAGAGAGAGACAATTTATTAGGCGGTATTTTAAATCAATGTATCCATAATGGATTTGGACTTCATACCTTCAAAGAGGAATTGACGGGCCCTGAATATTCAGAAAGATATGTTCGGAAAATTAAAGATTTAAAGATTGAAACATCATTGGAAACCATGGTCATCGATATTTCGAAAGATTTGGTTGTTTCTGCGATTAATGAAGATAAAGGTCTGATTCAGTATCAAGCAAAAGCTGTTATTTTAACCATGGGATGTCGTGAACGCCCTAGAGGAGCGTTAAGCATTCCTGGGTACCGTCCATCCGGTATATTTTCTGCTGGAACAGCTCAAAGATTTGTCAATATTGAAGGATACATGCCTGGAAAATCCGTTGTTATATTAGGGTCTGGTGACATCGGACTAATCATGGCGAGAAGAATGACGCTTGAAGGCGCAAATGTTAAAATGGTTGTGGAAATCATGCCATACTCAGGTGGATTAAAGCGAAATATCGTCCAGTGTCTTGATGATTTTTCCATTCCATTGAAATTGAGTCATACCGTCACTAAAATTCATGGCTCGACGAGAGTCACAGGGGTTACGATCGCGAAAGTCGATGACTTAAGAAACCCCATCAAAGGCACCGAAGAATACGTTGAATGCGACACGTTATTACTCTCTGTAGGTCTTATACCTGAAAATGAATTATCTCGCAAGGTAGGAGTTATTATCAACCCTAAAACGCAAGGTCCGGTTGTATCTGAAAGTCTTGAAACATCGATTAAAGGAATATTTGCAGCTGGAAATGTCTTACATGTTCATGACTTAGTTGATCACGTCAGTAGTGAAGCTTACTTGGCTGGGAAAAATGCTGTTAAATACATCAATGGCTTACTAGATGAAATCAAAATGATTGATATTCAAGCCAGTGATGGGGTTCGTTATACTGTACCATCATCCTTAAATACGAATAACGTTGAAGACTTGACACAAGTTCGATTTAGATCATCTGACGTTTATAAAGATGCTTATGTTTCTGTTTATCTTGATGAAGAACGCATTCTTCATTCAAAGAAAAGAATCTTAACACCGGGTGAAATGGAAACGGTGACGATTCTTAAAAAATGGTTAATAGAACGTCCAAACTTAAAAACAATCACGGTTAAAATCGAAAAGGAGTGATTCAAATGCCTACAAAAGAATTGACATGCATCAATTGTCCGATGGGGTGTTTACTCTCCGTTGAATTTGATGAAACAGGAATTAAAAAAGTTACAGGAAACCAATGTAAACGCGGTGAACTTTATGCGGCGAAAGAAGTGATAACGCCCAAGCGAATTGTCACTTCAATTGTTCCCGTTTTAAACGGTGTTGAAGATATGGTATCTGTCAAGACAGCGATTGATATTCCTAAAGAATTGGTTAAGCAATGTGTGACTGAACTAAAAAACGTAAAAGTTGAAGCACCAGTAGAAATCGGTCAAGTCATTTTAGAAAATGTCTGTGGCACGAACGTTTGTGTCATTGCGACGAAAAGCGTTGAGAGAAAAAAATGAGTTACTATAATATTCAAACTCCAATTGGACCGATTGGTTTTGAAATAGCAGAAAATCATGTAACAGCCATCGATTTTAATCCATCAAGAAGAGCAGAAGGTATTCAAACCGAATTGAGCCTTAAAGTAGAAAATGAAATTATTAAATATTTAACTTTAGAGTCATTAACACTTGATATCCCTATTAAACTCAATGTAACGCCATTTCAAAAAAAGGTCCTTGAATCAATGAAAATGATTCCTTATGGTCATACTATAAGTTATCAAGCATTAGCTGAATCAATTGGAATTCCTAAAGGATCGAGAGCTGTGGGGAATGCTTGCGGAGCGAATCCTTTACCACTATATTATCCTTGTCACCGGGTGATAAAAAACGATGGTGGATTAGGTGGATTTAGCGGCGGTTTAAACATCAAAGAACAGTTACTATTGCTGGAGTCACAAAAAATTAAAACAATATCATAACTCAAACGTTTGCTGCAAAATAAGCAAACGTTTTTTTGCAAGCGTTTTGCTTACAAATATCATTGACAGTCCATTAACTTCAATATATAATGTTAGTGATGACTAACTAAGTCACTTATTTTTTGAAGTTATAGTTAGTTTGAACTAACTTTTTTGGAGGACGGACATGACATTAAGTGAACTAAAACCAGGAGAATCTGGTCGTATTATCCATGTATTTTCGAATAATTTACGGAAACGTATTATTGATATGGGACTCACAAATGGGACAGTAATTAAAGTTAAAAAACTAGCGCCTTTAGGAGATCCAATTGAAATATTAGTTCGTGGATATTTTTTAACGTTAAGAAAATCTGAAGCGAGAACCATTGAAATTGAAAGAATTGGGGTTCAAACAGTATGACTCACAAAATTGCTTTAGTTGGCAATCCCAACAGTGGTAAAACAACGCTTTTTAATGGACTGACAGGATCTAATCAATCGGTTGGTAACTGGCCGGGTGTGACCATTGAAAAAAAAGTCGGGAAATTAAAAGATCAGAATTTTGAAGCGGATATCGTAGATTTACCAGGCGTTTATTCATTATCTTCATTGTCTTTAGAAGAAGAAGTCACGACCAATTACGTTTTATCGAAATCAATGGATTTGATTATCAATATCGTTGATGCATCAAACATGGAAAGAAATCTATTTTTAACGCATCAGTTATTAGATTCATCGATCCCGATGGTCATAGCACTCAATTGCATGGACATTGCTAAAACAAAATTTCAAGGCATCAATATTCCGAAGCTTGAAGCGTTATTAGGCGTTCCAGTCGTACCGATTACCGCGAGTAAGAAACATGGTTTAATCGATTTAATTCGTGTTTTAGAAGTGACAAGTTATGAGCCAAGAATCCCTCAAAAACGATATTCTAATCAAATAGAAATGACGATATCAGAATTTCAAACATTATTAGGGAATCGATTCATCGCAACACGGTTTTTTGAAGATGGATTTAAAGCCGATAAATTATCTTTCGTCGACGAGAACACAAAAATTCAACTTCAAAAAGCTCTCGATCATGCAAAAAACCAATATCAACTAGATTTTGATATGGTTTTACCGAATGAAAGATATAATTTAATATTATCAATTTGTGATCAAGTGTTAACGCGTAACGAAATCGAGTTTGAATCCACAACTGATAAAATCGATAAGTTATTAACTCACCGAATTTTAGGTCTTCCTTTATTTTTAGGGATTATGTTTTTAGTCTTTTATTTATCATTTGGGCCGATTGGAACCATAATTACCGATGGCTTCGTTTGGCTAATTGAAAGTTTTTTTAGTTTCATTGCAGGTGGCATTGAATCGGCGGGTATGGCTGCTTGGGTATCTAGTTTGGTCGTCAATGGAATCTTTGGCGGTTTAGCAGCGGTTTTAGGATTTTTACCGCAATTAACCATTTTATTTCTCTTCTTATCGATTTTAGAAGATTCAGGATATATGGCAAGAGCGGCTTTTATTATGGACCGAGTCTTAAGACGATTTGGTTTATCAGGAAAATCATTTATTCCAATGTTAATTGGATTTGGATGTAGCGTTCCGGCAATGGCTGCGACTCGTACCTTAGATAAAAGCGAAGATAGAAAGATTACGACGATGATTATTCCATTTATCTCTTGCGGAGCGAAAGCCCCAATCTATGGTATCATCGCTGGCGCTATCTTTGCATCGAATTCCTATTTAGTCGTATTTTCAATGTATATCATAGGGATTGTCGTCGCCATCTTATCAGCGATTCTATTCAAAAAAACAATCCTAAAAGGGGCTTCAGCGAATTACTTAATGGAGTTGCCAGAATACCGGATGCCAACAGCGAAAAACACATTCCTCCATACCTGGGAACGTGTTAAGGGATTTTTAATTAAAGCTGGTACGATTTTACTCGGTGCATTCATTGTCATTTGGTTCTTAAGTTACTTTGGTTTCGTTGATCGGACATTTAGACTATTAAGTTATGAAGAACTTGAATTTAGTTTATTAGGAATGCTTGGTAAAGCGTTACTCCCTGTCTTCAGTCCTCTCGGATTCACAGATTGGCAAGCCACTGTCGCTATATTGACTGGTTTTGTTGCAAAAGAATCTGTAGTTGGTACGCTTGGAATATTATATGGCGTTGCCGGAGATGTATTAGAATCAGGAGCTTTACTATATCCTGCTTTACAAGCTGCTTTTACACCTTTACAAGCTTATGCATTCATGATATTTGCTTTATTAACCTCTCCTTGTATCGCCGCAATCGCCGCGATGAAAAAAGAGTTAGGTTCCTGGAAATGGCTTATATTTGCGCTTGTTTATGAAATAGTAGTTGCGTATGTTGCTGCTCTCTTAGTCTATCAACTGGGTCTATTAGGCATTGGCACTTTATTAACAGCGATTGTCTTTATCGTTGTTATCTTAATTGTTTATTCAACGATTCGTAGAATTATTAAAAGCAAGGGATCAACTTGTGGTTCATGTTCTGGTTGTGGCATTGAAGGATCTTGCGAAAAGATTGATAAGCACAAATAGGAATATAACCTTGATACATTCGATTATTCCTTGTATAATGATACTATAACTTGGGAGGTCATTTTATGACAAAACAAATCGAACGATTCAGCGAATCGTTAGAAGATTATTTAGAAGCTATTGTAATGTTAGGTGGTACTAACGTTAGAAGCGTTGACCTTGCCAATCAATTAGGGGTTACGAAAGCGAGTGTCAATCACGCTGTCAATACATTAATTACGAGTGGAATGGTCATCAAAGCACCCTATGGTGATATTTCATTAACGGATTTAGGAAAAACAACGTCAGAAAATGTTTTAAGAAAACATATGGTTATCAAACATTTCTTAGTTGATATTTTAGGCGTTAGTGAGATCGTTGCCAATGACGAAGCTTGCGGAATAGAACATAATATTTCTGATGATACGTTAGAGCGTTTTGAAGCGCTTGTCAATCGTTTAAAATCAAACTAAAAAATAATGTCGTCTCAGATGAGGCGACATTTTGTCTCTTATTTTGTTGTTTCGCGTTCAATCAAGATAACGTCAATTTGCTGATGGAACTTCTCTATCGGTTCTTTGTTCATGAGTTTAACTAAGGTTTCGACGGCGTAGTGGCCAATTTTATCGGTTGATTGAGCTATTGTAGTTAGTTTTGGCGAGAATATTCTTGAAAATTCAATATTGTCAAAACCAATAACTTGAACATCTTCGGGAACACTTCGGCCAGCTTTTTTCAAACATTGAATGACATTAAGGGCGATGATATCAGAATCGCAGAAGATGCCATCACAATCAAGGTTGGAGTTGATGACATTTTGAATATCTTCTTGGCTTGGATTTTTAAAATCTAAGTCAAAGCTAAAATTATAGATTTTGTTCTTTTCCATGACCAATTTAAAACCAGCAGTTCTATCTTGTACCGGCATAAGGACGGAAGGGCCACGGAAGTGAATGATTTTCTGACATCCGCCATTAATTAATTTTTGTGCAGCTAATTTACCACCTAAGACGTTGTTGCTGGTTACTGAAGGAACATCATCAGTAAGTTTGTGGTCGATAGCGATAATGGGAATATTCAAACTTTTGTAATCTTGAATTCTCGTGGTATTCGAAATCATAATAATACCGTCGATATTATATTGTTGGAATACTTTTAAATATTTTGTTTCTCTATCTTTATTGTCTTGTGAATTACAGACCATTAAACGGTAATTGTGATTAACCGTTATATCTTCGATAACTTCAAGCAATTCCGCAAAATAATACGACGTTAAATGTGGAACGATAATACCAATAATTCGCGATTGTTTTTTGAATAATGAGCGAGCTAATTCGTTGGGGACATATTGCAGTTCGGCGATAGCTTCAAGTACCAATTCCTTTGTGGTTTCGTTTACATATCCTTTTTTGTTGATGACTCGAGAGACAGTTGCGACACTTACATGTGCAATTTTAGCGACATCTTTGATGGTTGCCATAGTCAATTTCCTTTCAATGAGCGATAGTCATGTAACTATTATACCGTTTATTATTACATTTGAAAAGAATATCAAGATAATTTATGTAAATAATTACATATTTTTTATATTATCAATGATTTGTGTAAATGCATGTTACATAAATTTTTACATTTTTACAACTATTTCTAGTAAATCTAGAGTATTCTTTCAGTATTCTTTGAAAACAATAAAGGCATTTTCATGATTGACTTATGATAATGATACTTTTGAAACCAATTACATATGGTATAACATGAAGTTATTCAATAGACATTTATTTAGAAATGGTGTAAACTCGATATGTATAATCAAAACAATATTGAAGGTAGGTTATTTTATGAACAAAACTCCCATTAAATTACGCAATCAAACAATTTATCAAGTTTTTGTTAGAAATCATACGCCAGAAGGAACCTTTAATAGTCTTATCAACGATTTGGATAGAATCAAAGACTTAGGAATCGACATCCTATACTTATTACCGATTCATCCAATCGGTGAAAAAAATCGAAAAGGATCGCTCGGCAGTCCTTATTCCATTAAGAATTATCGTGAGATTAATCCTGAATTAGGAACCATTGACGATTTTTTGAATCTCATTAAAGAAACTCATGCTCGCAATATGAAAATTATTATCGACGTTGTATACAACCATACCTCCAGAGACTCTTATTTATTAAGTAACCATCCTGAATGGTTTTATAAAGACAAAAATGGCCAATTTAATAATCGAGTAGGTGAATGGTGGGATATCACGGATTTTGACTTTACCAAAGACAAAAACCTTTGGATCGAATTAGTAGACACCCTTAAATACTACACCTCTTTAGGCGTTGATGGATTCCGTTGTGACGTTGCGAGTTTAGTACCCATCGATTTTTGGAAATATGCCAGAAAAGAAGTTTCTAAAATCAATCGAAAATCCATTTGGATTAGTGAATCAGTTCATGGCGGATTTGTAAAATACATTCGTGATTCTGGTTTTGATGCTTGGAGTGAATCGGAAATCTATCAAGTTTTTGATATGGCTTATGATTATGATGTTCAACCCTATTATGAAGGTTATTTGAAAGGTCATAGACCTTTAAAAGATTACTTAGAAGCAATCGCTAGACAAGAAGAAATCTATCCAGGCAATTATGTTAAAATGAAAAACCTTGAGAATCATGATTTTGATCGAGTCGCTTCTTATGTAAAAAATGATTATTTCAAAATCTTAAACTGGTTTGGTTTTTCATTCTTCCAAAAAGGAGCTTTCATGCTTTATGCGGGAGGAGAATATTCATCGGATCATCGTCCCGATTTATTTGAAAAAGATTTGTTTAGACGGAATACAGATATCTCTGAATATCTCAAAAAGTTAATTAAAATCAAGAAAAGAAACGTATTTTCATCGGGTATTTATAACGTTAACATTCCAGAGATAGATGGTGTAGCGTATAATTCATTTGAAAATGAACAAGAAGCCTGGCATGGGATTTTTAATGTGGGACAAGTAGAAGGTTCAGTTAAAGTAAAACTTGAAGATGGTATCTACCGCAATCAATTAACTGGAAAAATGGTTAAAGTCCAAAATGGATCGATAGAATTATCAAGAGATCCGATTGCGATTAGAATTATGAAGTAAAGCGGGCAACCGCTTTTTTCTTTCTATGTACGAGTCTTTTTTGATTATGATATAATGTTAAATAGGTTGGTGAAATGATGAACAAAAACAACGTCATTATTATTGGTGCAGGACTTGCAGGCGTAGAAGCGAGTTATCAACTCGTGAAACGCGGAATTTCTGTTCAATTATATGAAATGAAAAAAGTGAAAAAGAGTCCAGCACATCAATTGGATAGCTTTGCAGAATTAGTTTGTTCTAATTCTTTTCGAAGTAATGATTTGATGAATGCCGCTGGGTTACTAAAAGAAGAGTTAAGACAATTAGACTCCATTATTATGCGAGCGGCTGAGCACGCTAAAGTTCCAGCCGGAAGTGCATTAGCGGTCGACCGTCATGTATTTTCGAATTATTTAACAGACTTTATTAGAAATCATCCTTTGATTGAAGTTATTGATGAAGAAATCAAAGAATTGCCCAATCGTCCTTGCATTATTGCGACCGGACCATTGACCAGTCCTGATTTATTTAACTTTATTAAAGACATCACTGGCGAAGATACACTCTATTTCTATGATGCCGCTGCACCTATCATCGAATTTGATTCTATCGATATGAGTAAAGCCTATTTTAAAAGCCGGTATGATAAGGGTGAAGCAACCTATATCAACTGTCCGATGACAAAAGCTGAATATGATGCTTGGTACAAAGAAGTCATCCATGCGAACTGTGTGATTCCAAAAGAGTTTGAACTTAAAATATTTGAGGGATGCATGCCTTTCGAGGAAATGGCTAAACGCGGTGAACAAACGCTTTTATATGGGCCGATGAAACCCGTTGGTTTACAAAAAGAAGAGGGACATCGTCCCTATGCAGTTGTGCAATTAAGGCAAGATAATGTCGCTGCTTCTTTATATAACATTGTTGGTTTCCAAACCCATCTAACTTTTGGGGAACAACAACGTATCATCCGTATGATTCCCGGATTAGAAAAAGCGAACATTGTGCGTTACGGTGTGATGCACATGAACTCCTTTATCAATGCACCAAAAATTATCAATCGGAACTATCAAATGAAACATTTTCCCGATTATTTCATCGCTGGTCAATTATCCGGCGTTGAAGGCTATTTAGAAAGTGCTGGTTCTGGATTTTTAGCAGGTATCAATATGTCAAGGTATATTCAAAATAAACCCTTCGTTGATATGCCAAGAGATACGGCGATAGGGGCTCAAGCCTATTATCTAGAAAACGCACTGCCTGAATTATTTCAACCGATGAATATTAATTTTGGCTTATTTCCTGAAATATCAGGAAGACACACCCGGAAAGACCGAAAACAAATGATTGTGAAACGATCACTTGAAACAATCAATCAAATGATGGAGGAACATCAATTTGACTAATATAGAACTGATTGACTACTACCGACATTACTTAGAAGATCAAAAACATTATTCTGAAAATACCGTGGTTGCTTATCTTGATGATGTCAAGACGTTAGCTGCCTTTTTAGACAATGAAGATTTAGGAGAAATGTTTAAAATCTCTGAACGGGTAGCGAAGTTTTATATCAGTTTCTTACATGGTAAATACACACCAAAATCGATTCGAAGAAAAATATCAAGTGTGAAATCAATGTATGATCACTTAATTGCGGATCAATATCTTCAAGTTAACCCTTTTCTAAGTGCTGTATTACCAAAACAGGAGCGGAAACTCCCCAAGTTTATTTACGAAAATGAACTATTTGAATTTTTAGACCGGATTGATGCTTCTAGTCCTCTTGGCAAACGTAATATTGCATTATTCGAATTGATGTATGGTTGTGGACTTCGTGTGAGCGAAATCGTCAATATTAAGTTATCGGATTTAGATTATCAAACAAAGACCATTTTAATTCATGGAAAAGGTTCAAAAGATCGTTACGTTCCGATTCATGATACCGCCATTGAAAGAATTCGTGATTATATCATTATCGTTAGACCCGTATTTAGAGCTAGAACAAAGATGATAGACGATAAAACACTTTTTTTAAATTTTAAAGGTCATCCTTTAACCGATAGAGGTGTTCGTGATATCTTAGATAAGGAACTTCATTATCAAGCCTCATCTTTAAAAATGTCGCCCCATACATTGAGACATTCGTTCGCAACACATTTGTTAAATCACGGCGTTGATTTGCGAACCGTACAGGAACTGTTAGGACATAAAAGTTTATCAACGACCCAAATATATACAAAAACTTCCAGCGACAATCTCAAAAAAATTTATCAGAATACGCACCCTAGAGCGAGGAAGAAAAATGATTAATTTGACGATTATCGCAGTTGGGAAGTTAAAAGAAAAATATTTAGTCGAAGGGGTCAATGAATATGTAAAACGGATTTCCAAATATGCTAAAATCGATATCATTGAAGTCCCAGATGAAAAGAATCCTTCAAATGATTCTGAATCAGAAATTAAAAAGATTTTAGACATTGAAGGTCAATTGATTATTTCAAAAATTCCAAAAGATGCTTATATCATTACCTTAGAAATAAATGGTGAAATGATATCCAGTGAAGAACTCGCATTATTAATTGATAAAACGACTCAGTTTGAGTCGAATAGAATTGTTTTGATTATTGGTGGATCTCATGGATTATCTGATCACGTTAAATCATTGAAGAATAAAGCACTCTCATTTTCAAAGATGACGTTTCCGCATCAATTAATGCGTTTAATTCTCGTAGAACAAGTATACCGAGGACTTTCGATCATCAATCATTCAAGTTATCATAAATAAAATAAACTCCGAACAAGTTGAATCGTTCGGAGTTTTCTCTTATTTATTTGTAATGATTTGAATGATATTTTTGATAATTTCTACAGACATATCCATTTCTTGAATGTCGGCGTACTCATATGGACCATGGAAGTTATAACCACCTGTTCCTAAGTTAGGACACGGTAATCCCATATAAGTTAATCTAGCGCCATCAGTTCCACCTCTAATCGGTTCAACGATGGGTGTTAAGCCTTGATTCTTGATTGCTTCTAAAGCGATATGAATGATATCCATCTTGTCTTCTAAAGCATTTCTCATATTGAAGTA
>CAYIYY010000004.1:19507-27457 GCA_964367605.1 uncultured Candidatus Izemoplasmatales bacterium
TCATAAGCAAGATTAATGGCATTTAACATTTTGTTTTTCGCAGAACCAGGGTGAACTGATTTGCCATTAAAGATTAATTTCGCTGAGGCAGCGTTAAAGTTTTCAAAAGCGATTTCTCCAGCTGCGGATCCATCGAGGGTATAACCAAAATCAGCGTCAACTTTTTTTATGTCTAAATAATCTGTGCCTTTTCCGATTTCTTCATCTGGGGTAAACACTATTCTTAATTCACCATGGCGGTAGTCTGGATTGTTTTGAACAAACTCCACAAACGTCATGATTTCTGCGACGCCTGCTTTATCATCGGCGCCGAGTAACGTCGTACCATCAGTGACAATTAGGTCATGACCGATTGAACGTTTCATTTTTGGAAAAATTGTTGGATTAATTTCAATATGTTTTTCTGGATTTAATAGAAGTGGTTGGCCTTGATAATTTTTTATTATTTGCGGTTTGATATTTTTTCCACTGGCATCATGGGATGTATCCACATGCGCAATGAACGCAACTTTGGGTAATGATTTTGAGGTATTGGCTTTAATTTTACCAATGACATACCCAAATTCATCCATTTTAGCTTCAACCCCTAATGAATACAGTTCTTGAAGTAAATATTTGAGTAAATCGAGTTGTCCATCCGTTGACGGATATTTCTTTGAATTAGGGTCTGATTGGGTATCGAATTTAACGTATTGCAATAAACGTTCGTATGCTTTCATAAAGTCCTCCTGCTTTTGCCTATAAACATTATAATAGATTTTACGGTTTTTCGCCTTATTTTTGTTTTATATTTTATGTAAGAACTATATTTTTTTACATTTTGTTTCATATAGATATAATATGATTATGGTATAATGTATTTAATTTCAAAGGAAAGGATTAAACGGATGTTAGAGATAAGATATACAAAAAAGACCTTGCGTGGAAGTCTTGCCAAACAATTAGTTCGTTTATCGAAGAAACTGGTTATCAAAAATCCAGTTTATTCTGATGCATCTTTTGGGAAACTTTATTCACTGAAATTATCTCCGTCTTTTGATTACCCTAAAGGTATCGCTTCAAAGTGGATTGATTTATCCCATTCTAAAATGGAATGGATCTATTCCAAAGAAAAAACCTGTGGGAATGTCATCTTACAACTTCATGGTGGCGCGTATTATAAACCTTATAATGATACATATCGTCGTTCGGCGATAAAATATCATCAAATAACTCATGGTTCTCATGTTTTTTCATTAGATTACCGTGTCGCACCAAAACATCCGTTCCCAGCTGCGTTAGAGGATGCATTAGACGCTTATCAATACTTACTTGATAATCAGTTTGATCCCAATAAAATCATCGTCGTCGGTGATAGTGCTGGCGGAGGATTAACGTTAGCGTTATGCATGAAGTTAAGAGATTTAAAACTGCCGATGCCAAAAGCCTTAATTACGATGTCTGCTTGGACTGATTTAGCTTCTGAAGGAGAATCTTATTTAAGAAATCAAACCCTTGATCCGATGTTAGGTAATCACACACTTCCGCTTGAACATAATGATTATGTCAGTAATAATGATATCTACAATCCCTACATTTCTCCAGTCTATGGTACTTTCGAAGGTTTTCCACCGATGATGATGCATGTTGGCAGCCATGAAGTGTTAGAAAGTGACACGTTAACGGTTGCGAAAAAGGCAAGTGATGCCGGTGTCGATGTTCAAGTAACACTTTACCGCGGAATGTTTCATGTCTTTCAACTTGCTTTTGGGTTAATTCCGGATGCTAAAAAAGCTTGGAAAGAAATTGAAAGTTTTATTGAAACTAAATTTATTGCTTGCTAAACTTGATTGATTGAAAGAAGGATTTTTATGTCAAAAACACATCATGTCAGCGACTGGTATAAACTAGACAATGCAGGAAAGATTTTTCCAGCCGTATCGAATAAAAAAGAGACGAACACATTCCGTGTTCAAATGATATTAAAAGAAGAAGTAGATCCCGATTTACTCCAACTTGCTGCGGATGCAGTTTTGGAGCGTTTTCCAATGTTTAAAGTTAGATTGAAAAGTGGATTCTTCTGGAATTATCTTGATTCAAATGAACGTCCGTTTGTCGTATTGCCGTTGACTCATCATGTTTGCGGTCGTTTAAGTCCAAAAGAAAATAACGGTTATTTATTTCAAATCTATTACCGCGGACCTTTAATCGCCGTTGAAATGTTCCATGCGCTAGCGGATGGAACAGGAGCTTTAACCTTATTAAAATCATTGGTATACGAATATTTATCATTAAAAGGGTATAAACTAACGCCTGATAATATCATTATCACGAAAGATTCATTACCTAGAAAAGAAGAATACGCGGATGCTCAAGGCATTTATTATGATCCTAACAACCATAAACATGTCCATGAAGATAAGGCATTTCATATCAAAGGCACACCCATTGAAGATAATAACATTGGTTTAATCTCCGGGACTTTTTCAACGAAAAAAATGCTTGAACTTTCGAGAAAATATCAAGCGACGATTACCGAATATTTAACGGCTTTAACGATGTTAACGATTTATACGACGCAAATTAAGTATAGAGAGCATCTTGCTTATAACCAACAACCCGTTAAAATATTTGTTCCGGTCAATTTACGGAAACATTTTCCTTCTGATACATTAAGAAACTTCTCAATTTTCGTGAAATCCGATATGAAAATGAATCGTCCGGATATTACATTCGATGAAATCTTAGCGTTAGTTAAAGATCAGTTTAAAGCTGGCATGGATAAAAAAGAATTAATCCGCAAAATGAGCGAAAATTTTGCGTTTGAACGTAATATTTTCTTACGTATCACACCGTATTTCTTAAAAAAATACGCGTTAAAAATAGGATATGCCTTGATGGGAATTACATTAAATACATTATCCTTATCTAATTTAGGCAACGTTGAATTACCAAAATCAATGGTCCCATACGTTGATAGTATTTCTGCGGCTGTTTATTCTGGAAAATATAATACCTTAAATATTGCTATTTCATCCTTCCAAGACAAATTTAAAATTACGTTTACGCGTTCGATCATTGAAACAACAATCGAACGTGAATTCTTCCGTCATTTTACCCAACAGGGAATTGAGGTTGAAATCGAAAGCAATTATGTGGAGGAATATTCAATATGAAACACTGTGATAAATGTAATGTCGATATTCAAACAAATCAAAAGTATTGTCCGCTCTGTCACCAAATCTTATCGGGTGAAGAGGATTTCACAAAGAAAGAAATCTATCCAGAATATGTTCCATTAAATCGAACTGTTTTACCACTCACAAAAAAAATCATGTTATTTATTACGGTTGTAACGATCATTACTCTTGTATCCGTCAACTATTTCACTTACGATACAACACCGACGATGTGGAGTTTAATACCGATTGGTTCAACGCTCTATTTCTGGCTAGTAGTGAGATATGGAATTTTATCAAAACAAAATATTGCTTTTAAGTTAGCTTTCTTAACGACGCTATTATTAATCATCTTAAACTTAATTGATCAAAATTATACCATTGCTCCTGCAACACCAGGATGGGCACTTAATTATGTGACTCCATTAGCGTTACTAGCCTGTAATTTCGCTATCTCAGTTATTATTTGGGTGAAAAGAATTAATTACCGTGAGTATTTAATTTATCTTTTATCGATTCTAGTATTCTCTTTGATTCCAATCATCTTAGGATTGTTTAAAATCATCACGGTATTATGGCCATCCATCGCCGCTTTTGGTGCAGCGATGTTTATCTTATTAGTCATTATCTTCTTTTTCCCTAAATCGATTAAAAACGAAATACGTAAAAGATTTCACCTTTAAAAGGAGTGTTAATTTGATTACACTAATTCGAAATGGATCTATCGTTACTAGTGAAGGTTTGAAACTAATTGACCTTCTTTTTCAAGATGATAAAATTATTGAAATGGGACATCATTTAACTGGTTATGACCAAGTAATTGAGGCAACCGACTGTTTTGTAATCCCTGGCATGATTGACATTCATGTTCACGGGGGCGGCGGTCATGACTTTATGGAAGCGAGTCTTGAAGCGTATGAAAAAGCCACGGATTTCCATTTGAAAAACGGGGCAACATCGATCGTCCCAACCGCCATTTCTGCCTCAAAAGAAGCAATCGATCATTTTTTAATGGCTTATAAAACAGCATTAAACACGCCTTCTATCCAGGCAAGGCTTATTGGAGCCCATTTAGAAGGCCCTTACTTGTCAAAAGATAAAAAAGGAGCCCATCCTTTAAAATACCTTAGAAATCCAGATATCAATGAATATTCAAAATGGGTTGAAAAATATCCTTTTATCAGCCGCATGACGGCAGCTCCCGAATTAGAAGGAGCGCTTGATTTAGGCGATTTTCTATCTCAAAAGGGAGTCAATGTATCCATCGGACATTCCAATGCTTATGGTCATACAATCATCGAAGCAATGAATCATGGATATAAAAGCGTCACTCATCTTTATAATGCGATGTCTAATGTCGGACAAGTCGATGGTAAAAAAGCGGCTGGCATTGCGGAAATGGCGTTACTTGAAAAAGACTTATACGTCGAATTGATTGCAGATTTGAAGCACGTCCCCAGTGAATTAATCAAATTAGCTTATTTGAATAAAACAGCAGACCGTTTAATTCTTGTCAGTGACTGTTTGTCTCCTGCAGGAATGGGAGAAGGTCAATTCTTTTTAGGCACAGAAAAAGAACCGATTTTGATTGATGTCAAAGATGCGGCTTACCTTCACAATCAATCCGTTTTAGCTGGTTCAATATCTTCTGTAAATCAATTGTTAAAGAATGTGATGAGTTTAGGCATTGATTTTATAGACGCAGTCAAAATGCTTTCTTTAACCCCTGCTAAATTAATGAAACTCGATCATGTAATTGGCTCCATTGAAATTAATAAATGTGCAGATATCGTCATTTTAGATAATAAATATAATGTCTTGCATGTCATATGCCAAGGCAAACAAATAAGATAAAGAAAATGCGACTCAATTTCTGAGCCGCATTATTTTTTGAAATTTGGAAATAAATGAAGAAATGGAACGGATGATAATTTAAAATCTTTGTTATTGAGGTAGTATAGCAAACTTGATTCTTCAAGTGAATGAAAACGAATTTTATAGGCACATAATGCTTGCGTCTTTAAACCAACTTTTTGATTAACTGAAGGAAAGCCATAAAGAGGATCGCCTAACAAAGGATGTCCAGCATGTGAAAAATGGGCACGAATTTGATGGGTTTTACCAGTTAGTAATTCTACTTCAACTAAAGACATATTATTGTATTCATCTAAGACTGTATATTTCGTCATGATTTTCTGACTGTTTGAAACTTCAACGTCAGAAATTCGAACTTTGGATTGCGTTGAATCTTTCAATAAATACGCTATGAGTGTTTCACTGGGAGAAAAGAAATAGCCAGTCACGCCACATAAATAAGTTTTTTGAATCTTTCTATCGATAGAAACTTTATTAAGTTCCTTAATTGCTAAAGAAGTTTTTCCCACCACAACTAAACCAGAGGTATTAAAATCGAGACGATTAATGACAGCGTAATGACTAGCGTTAGGACTTGCTTTTTTTAATTCGGTCAAGATGTCGATTTCTTTGAGTTTAACATCGGGATGAGATAACATTCCGATGGGTTTATCAATTATGATGATATTTTCATCTTCATAGATTATTTTTAATTTTGCTATTTGATTTTTCATAGGGTTCCTCACTCATTAAAGACAGTCTATATTATATCTTACATCCTGGTTTTTCGCATTATCAATCTATTACAATTAATGATTATGTAGTATAATGTGAACAAATACAAAGGCAGAGAGGGACTTATGGAAAAGCAGATGATGAAAACGAACAATGCTACAGCGTTAGGTAAAAGAAATTGGATGCTGATATGGATCATCGGAATGGCTGGTCAAATTGCTTGGAATATTGAAAATAACTGGTTTAACACATTTGTTTATGAAAAGATAGGATATGTACCCGATGTCATTGCTTGGATGGTTGGGGTTAGTGCTGCCGTGACGACGATTGTAACATTTTTATTTGGTACATTGAGCGATCGAATCGGAAAAAGAAAGCCCTTTGTTGTGATGGGATATATCTTATGGGGATTAGCTACCATTGGATTTGGTTTTACCGAATTAATCTATCAATCGCTTTTAGCAAGAGGGCTATCAATCGCTTTTACTATAGCTGCTTTATCCGTCATTAGTGCTGATGCCATCATGAGTGCTTTTGGCTCGATGGGGAATGATGCTGGCTATAATGCCTGGACAACGGATATTTCAAATGAATCAAATCGTGGGAAATTAAGCGGAGCGTTAGCCATCATGCCAGTCCTTGCGACGATTGTTGGTACTATTGGTTCCGGATTTATCATTGAACGATTTGATTATTTCGGTTTTTTCATCATCATGGGTTCGCTCGTGATGTTAATTGGTATCTTTAGTCTCATCTTTATGAAAGATAGTTCAACCTTAACCCCACGAGTAGAAGGAAGCTTTGGAAAACAATTTTTATCGGTATTTAACTTAAAATATTTTAAAGAAAACAAAGAATTAGCACTCGTATTTATTTTCTTAGCGAGCTATTTCATTGGGTTCAACGTTTATTTTCCATATATGCTCGTTTTTATTCAATATACTTTAGAAATAGAAGTTGGGATGTCGGGTTTAATTCTCGGTATCGGGTTAATCTTTGCATCGATCGTTGTTATACCTGCATCTAAGTTAATCGAAAAAGGAAAATCACCTTTAATATGTCTTTTGGCTATTATTGTGAATACCCTTGGGTTAATCGTTGTATCGATTTCTGTTCCAACAACCCCTTACTGGATCTTAGGACTCGGTGTATTCTTAGTCGGAGCGGGTTATATTTCCGTTCTACAAGCGTTAACGGCTTGGATGAAGAATCTATACCCCGAAAAGCAACGTGGTCAATTTGAGGGTTTAAGAATCGTTTTTGCGGTATTATTACCCATGGTTATTGGTCCAATCATTGGAACGAATATCATCAAAGCTTTTGGAACAAATGGGGTCCAATGGTTAACTGAAACGATTTACGTTGAAGGTCCATTACCACCACAAATTTTATTCGTTGTGGGCGCCATCGTTACTTTGTTCTCATTAATACCGCTTTATTATCTTAACAAACAGTATTTATACAACCGAAAAGGTTAAACTGTAAATAGTATATTCTATAAAAAGAAAATCCCGATTCGATTCGGGATTTTGTTTTATCCAATAAGTATTTTTGCAGGTGAATATTCAACGTTAGAGACATTTGGATGTCCCCAGTTTTTATTAAAGATACCAAAGATCGTGATGGGTCCTAAACGCCCAACAAACATCATAACCATCACAACCCATTTAGAGGCAGTTGATAATACAGAAGTGATACCCGTTGATAAACCAACGGTTCCGAAAGCAGACATTGTTTCAAATAACAAATCAGTGAAAGGGTTTGTGATACTATCATTATGACTTTCTATCGAAGATAAGACGAGGAAAACGATGAATATCATCATGACTGAGAGTCCGGCAAGCGTAAACGCTTTTAATCTTGTCTCTTCATCAATGCGTTTTTGTTTAATAATGGGGGGTTTTCCTCTTAAGAAACTGATAGTTGAGAAAAACATCGTATAGAGTGTCGTTGTTTTAATTCCACCGCCGGTAGAGTTAGGTGAGGCACCGACAAACATAAATCCCATAATTAAAGCTAGAGATGGAACCGATAAAGAACCGATATTCGTCGTAGAGAACCCTGCAGTACGGGTCGTGACACTTTGAAAGATCGCTTGAAGCCAAGTAATTGAATCATAATTAGTTAGTTTTAGAAATAAGGATCCAAAAACAATTAAAAAAGCAGATATTTTAATAACGGCACGGGTATAAATCGTTAAATC
>CAYIYY010000005.1:0-23328 GCA_964367605.1 uncultured Candidatus Izemoplasmatales bacterium
CTTTAAATTTGTGGTATAATTAGACTATAAAAATAAAAAATTTGGAGGATTAATTATGTTAAACGCAAATGTATCAAAATTATTAAACGATCAAATTAACAAGGAAATGTACTCAGCTTATCTTTACTTAGACATGGCAAATTACTATGTGAACAAAGGATTGAACGGCTTTGCGAATTGGTTTAACAAACAAGCTAAAGAAGAAATGGAACATGCGATTAAATTCATGCATTACTTACAAGAAAACAACTTTGAGGTTTCATTAGAAGCCATTGCTAAACCAGCTTTGGTGTACGCTGATTTACGTGAACCACTCGTTGAATCGTTAAAACATGAAGGATTTGTAACAGCTTCAATTCATAACATTTTCGCAGAAGCTTCTAAAGTTCATGATTTCAGAACGATGGAATTCTTAAACTGGTTCATCAAAGAACAAGGCGAAGAAGAAAAGAATGCAAATGATCTCATCGTTGATTACGACTGGCACAATCCAGCAGGCTTATTTGCCTTGGATGCAAAACTTTCTCAAAGATAATTATCATCAAGTAATAAAAGCACATTCGATTTGGTTCGAATGTGCTTTTTGTTTTAATCATCGATCATATTAAATGTATCATTCTCATAAATCATACGATAACGATGATGAGGAAGGACTTTTTGATTGATGATGAAACGAGCAATGTCAGTTTCAACATATCTTTGAATGAAACGTTTGATGGGACGTGCGCCATATTCTGGATCAAATGCTTGTTCAATAATGGCTTTTTCAACGGAAGGATCAAATGATATATCAATATTTTGGTCCATTAACCGTTCTTTAAGTTCGCGTAACATCTTTTGAACGATTTTCACTTGTGTATCAAAAGACAGTGGCTTAAATACGATAATCTCATCAATACGGTTTAAAAATTCTGGTTTAAAAGTTCTTTTGATGAGTTGTAAAACCACAGTTTCACCTTGATCAGGATTCTCTATTAGATGCTCGCTACCAAGGTTAGAAGTCATGATAATGATTGTGTTTTTAAAGTCAACGGTACGCCCTTGGTTATCCGTCAACCGTCCATCATCGAGGATTTGTAGTAAGACGTTAAAGACTTCTGGATGGGCTTTTTCGATTTCATCAAATAAGATTATCGAATACGGTTTTCTCCGAATCGCTTCCGTTAATTGACCGCCTTCGTCATAGCCAACATATCCTGGAGGCGCACCGATTAAGCGTGAAACACTATGACTTTCCATATATTCACTCATATCAATTCTGACGATATGTGTTTCACTGGCAAATAATTGTTCCGCCAAAGATTTCGCGACTTCCGTTTTACCAACCCCCGTTGGACCTAAAAACATAAATGAGCCTATCGGACGATGTTCATCTTTAATTCCAGCACGTTGTCTAATAATGGCATCCGTGATTAAGTTAATGGCGTTATCTTGACCGATGACCCTTAACTTCAAGTTATTGGCAAGTTGTAGCAATTTCTCTTTATCGCCTTGCATCAATTTTGAAACTGGAATACCGGTCCATTTTGAGACGATTTCAGCGATGATATCTTCTGTGACAACTTCACTGATGAGTTTGTGACCTGAATGTTTTTCTGATTCGGAAAGAATGGCTTTTTCAAGTTCAGGTATTTTAGAATATTGTAATTCAGCGGCTTTTGAATAATCGCTTTTGTTAAAGGCATTTTGTAAGTCATTCTTTAATACTTCAAGTTTTGATTTCAGTTTTTTGACGTTCTCTAGTTCGGATTTTTCGGCTTCCCACTGGGTCCTTAATTGTTTTTCTTCCTCTTTTAAAGACAATAATTCCGTTTTAAGTTTTTGTAACCGATCTTTCGTTATCGGGTCTGATTCTTTTTCTAAAGCCCGTTTCTCAATTTCTAGTTGCATAATTCGTCTTAAAACGGAGTCCAGTTCGGAAGGCATCGAATCGATTTCCATCCGAATAGAAGCCGACGCTTCATCAATCAAGTCGATGGCTTTATCCGGTAAGAACCGGTCTGTTATATACCGATTGGCATACACAGAAGCAGCGATAATTGCATTATCATTGATGTGGACGCCATGATGAGCTTCAAATCGGTCTTTTAACCCTCTAATGATTGAAATCGTGTCTTCCACACTTGGCTCATCAATTTGAACTTTTTGAAAACGACGTTCAAGTGCATTATCTTTTTCGATGTATTTTCGGTATTCATTTAATGTCGTCGCACCAATACAGTGTAATTCACCCCGAGCCAACATCGGTTTTAACATATTTGAAGCATCCATCGCCCCTTCGGTACGTCCAGCCCCAACAATCATATGAATCTCATCGATGAAAAGAATGATTTCACCTTCAGACTCTTTGATTTTATTCAAAACCGCTTTTAATCGTTCTTCAAATTCTCCGCGGTATTTAGCACCAGCGAGTAAGGACGCTAAATCAAGTTCATAAACAATTTTGTTCTGAAGTCCTAAGGGGACATCTTTATCGACGATACGTCTAGCGAGTCCTTCAATGATGGCTGTTTTACCCACACCTGGTTCACCAATCAATACTGGGTTATTTTTTGTTTTACGAGACAATATTTTGATGATTCTTCTGATTTCTTCTTCACGGCCGATCACAGGATCAATCTTTCCTGCTTTGACTTGTTCAATGATATTTCGACCGAACTTTTCTAAGACTTTCGGATCATCTTGATAGTTTTGCATATCCGGTTGCATGATAAGACCTCCTTTATTTCAATACTATTTTACCACTGTCAATTAGCACTGTCAAGCATAGAGTGCTAATGAAGGATTAAAACCTTAGGTTTTATTGACAGTCAAGCGCTTTCTTGGTATAATTTGCGTGATTTTAAAACTAAAATAAATAAATATTTATTAAATTATCAATGACTTGAGGGGTAGAACAGTGGAAAAATTTTTTGAAACGGATTTATTAGTGATTGGTGGCGGTCCTGGGGGATATGTCGCCAGTTTATACGCTGCTAAAAAAGGATTGAAAGTCACACTTGTTGAAAAGCAATTTATCGGTGGCACTTGTTTGAATATCGGATGTATCGCAACGAAAGCCTTGATAAAATCAGCGTCGACTTTTTATGATGCAACGCATACCGATGACAGCGGTATTACCATTGATCAAGTTAAGTTTGACTGGGGTAAAATTCAAGAACGTAAAAAAGCAGTGATTGATCAATTGGTTGGTGGGATTGGGTACTTATTAAAAGCTCAAAACGTCGAAACCATCTTTGGTACAGCTTCCTTCATTGATAATGATACGGTGATGATTCATACCGATTCACAGTTTTTAACTTATAAGGCAAAAAATATTATTATTGCGAGTGGTTCTAAAGTTCGTAGATTAAAGATTGATGGCGCAAACATCAACGGTGTCGTTGATAGTGAAAAATTACTTTCTTACGGTAGATTCCCTAAAACATTGACAATTGTCGGTGGTGGGATCATTGGCATGGAATTTGCCTTTATTTTTGGGATGCTTGGTTGCCAAGTGACCGTATTAGAAATGATGCCTCAAATCTTACCGATGGTTGATAAAGATATGAGCACAAGACTATTACGTTATGCGAAACAAGCCAACATCAATGTCATTACGAACGCTTCCGTTAAAGCCTATAAACACAATGAATCAAATCAACCGACGGTTGTTTATACGAAAAACGATGAAACGTTTGAAATTGGTTCCACTTTAATTCTTGAAGCGATTGGTCGAATGCCTTCCACCGATTTATTATGTTTAGATCATACCTCTGTCAAACTTGATAAAAGTGGGGCTATCGTGATTGATGATTTCATGAAGACGAACGTTGAACATATTTACGCCATTGGCGACGTCACGAATAAAGTCCAACTTGCGCATGTCGCAAGCCATCAAGCCATCGCTTGCGTCGATGCCCTTTTAGGACATCCCCATGCCCTTAATTACCATCATGTCCCTTCCGTCATTTTTACACATCCGCAAATCGCTTGTGTGGGGATGACTGAATCACAGTTAAAAGAAGCTAATATTGCTTATAAAGTCACAAAAGCCCCTGGGTCTGCGAATGGCCGCGCATTGATTAATAACGATACCGGCATCCTTAAACTCATTGAAGAAGAAGCGACTGGTGTATTAATCGGGGCACAGTTATTTGGTTTAGATGCAGAAAACATGATTGCCCCATTAACATTAGCTATTTCAAAGAAAATGAAAGCAAAAGATTTAAAGGATACCATTTTTGCGCATCCAACCACCGCTGAATTAATCCATGAAGCCGCATTAGGGCTGCTCAAAGAAGCAATCCATTATACAGAATAAGTCATAAAATCACTTGTTTGAAAGAAGGAATAGGATGGATAAACATCAAAAAATGCTTGAAGCGTTCGTTGAGAATATCAAAACTAATTATTCTAGCGATGTGGGTATGGCCATTGTTTATGGTTCTTATGTCACGAAAACAATGCATGCGTTATCAGATGTCGACGTGATGTTCGTTGGAAAAACGAACCGTGCTTACGAATTACAAAAACAGTTCATTTACGAAGGCATTGGCTATGATTTTTTCTGTATGCCCATTGAAAGAGTTCATAAGATTATTGATGACTATTCACCTTTAATTTCCATCATCGCTGAAGGTAAGTTAATCTATGTCGATACTGATGAAAAAAAAGGACATTTTGATGCCCTTCAAAAACGCTTTAAGACGCTCAATGAAACAGAACCGGTAAACAAATACTTCGACCGCGTTGAAAACGTCTTAAAAGACTTGAAAGCGATGGCTTTCGACCATCAATTTGCATCCATGGAACGTAAAATTCATCTCCAAGGTCAAATGATTTATTCGGTCATGCATTATGTCCAATTATTGAACCGAAAACATTTTATATATGGCACAAAAAAAATAGTCGAAGAAATACAAGGCATGGAATTCAAACCAAAAACTCTGCTCTATTACCTTGAATTACTTCAAAAAGAAAGTGTTAATTCTTTAGAAATCATGAGTTTCGTTAACACCTTAAAAGAGTACTTTGAAACGCTTCAAACGACTTATCAAAAGCCATTTGATAAAGCATCGCTCAAAGGTTTTTATGAAGAAGGCGTTTCTACTTGGAACAAACTGATTGATGCGGCAGCAGTGGATGATTTACCCACCGCATTTCTAGCGGCGACTTCTTTAGAAAATGAATTGTCAAATTATCGTTCCTTTTATCCAGCGTTACCCCATCTTTTTTCTAACTATCAATCAGACACGACTTCATTACTCGGTAGTGCGAAGAAAGCTGAAGTTGAATTTTTAAATATCTTAAAAACTGAGGATATTGATATCTTAGCTTTTCAAACGCTTGAAGAGGTATTGTTATACTTAAGGTCATAAAATAAAGTGACATCGTTTGAACTGTCTAGCAAAATACTGTATGATATAAAGGAATGGAAGTGATGATATGATTTATTTCGATTACTCTGCGACAACGCCTGTCAGTGATGCCGTCTTAGAAACATTCGTTAATGCTTCGAAAGAATTATTTTATAATCCTAATTCGCTTTATCCGGAAGCTAAAAAAATCAGTGAGTTGATTGAATTGACTTCAGAGCGGATTAAAAACCATTTACATTTACCCAATCATGAAGTCATCTACTTAAGCGGTGCTTCAGAAGCCAATAATTTGGCGATTAAGGGTGTTGCTTATAAAAATCAATCGGTGGGTAAACATTGTATCATGAGCCCTTTCGAACATTCCTCTGTGTCCGCTTGTTTTGGTTACTTACAAAAACAAGGTTTTAGTGTTGATGTTGTTAAAACATTAAACAATGGATTTGTTGATTTAGAAGACTTAAAATCCTTGATGCGAGAAGATACCATTTTAGTCTCAATTTGTGGAGTATCTTCTGAACTCGGGATTGTTCAACCCATTGAGGATATCAGTCACATCGTTCATCAATTCCCCAATGCAACTTTTCATAGTGATATGACGCAAGCCATTGGAAAAACGGCTGTCAAACTTGATTTTGTCGACTTAATTTCTATGTCTGCACATAAAATCTATGGTATTAAAGGAATCGGTGCTTTATTGAGAAGAGATACCGTTAAAATGGTTCCGTTAATCCATGGCGGAAAATCCACGTCTAAACTTAGAAGTGGTACACCCCCAACCCCTTTAATTCTTTCCTTAGAAAAAGCGATAGATATCGCCACGAGTGAGTTACCGAAAAATTACATCACGTTACAAAAATTACATAATTTATTACTCTTTGGATTAGAAGATCTTCCCGGTGTTTCGATTAATTCGCCTTTAGGAAGCATTCCGCATATTACCAATATTTCAGTGATGGCGATGCCTTCAAAAGAGATGCAAGCATATTTAGCAGATAATGGCGTCTATGTTTCGACTCAAACAGCTTGTTCAAGCGATGATTCAAGAAGTGAAGTCGTTTATCGTTTGACGAAATCGGAAACAAAGGCAAGAACGTCCATTCGGATTAGTTTATCGCATTTATCGACGGTTGAAGAAATAGAACGACTGATAGATTTAATCAGGGCGGTTACCTTATGATGAAAGTGATCATGATTACGGCAATATGGTGTCCTTCTTGTATTATTATGAGAAGCAGGTACGATGAATTACTAAAACACTATAACATCACCAAAATCGAGTATGATTTTGATGATGATACAGCTATGATTGCACCCTTTAAAATCGGTTCAATTTTACCGGTGGTCATTTTTATGAAAGACGATGAAGAGGTCTTACGGATTATAGGCGAAAAATCGAAGAAAGAACTGACAAAATTGCTGGAGGGTTTGTATTTATAATGAAATTATTGAAAAAAATATTTGTGTTGTTTTTGGTAACGGCTTATTTACTGCCGCAAAGTTTTAAACAGGTCAAGGGCGATGCCCCGGTCAATATCTATTATTTCTACGATGAGATTTGTACGAACTGTTATATGCTTTCACAGTATTTAAATGAAGTAGAAGTCCAATATGGCTCACAAGTTCAAATATTACGTTATGAAATAACGACGAGCGATGACAATTATGATTTATATATCGAGGTTAAGAAGGCGTTTGGCATCGAAAACGACGCTTTAATCACAACGCCTTTTACGGTCATTGGTGGGGTTTATCTCGCAGGGTATAATTCACAAGTAGAAACCGATATTCAAACCTTAATTTCTCGGTATTTGTATAAAAGCTACGTTGATGTCACTAAAAAAGTCATTGACGGTGAAATCGTCAATGATAGTGATATCGATACCTTAACACCTTCGGTCTTAACGTTGCCACTCATCGGAGAAGTTCACGTTGATGAGTTATCGTTATTCGTTGCGGCTATTGTTTTAGGCACCGTTGACGGATTCAATCCTTGTGCCATGTGGGTTTTAATCTTTTTGATTACCATGTTTTTAAATAGTAAGAATAAAAAAAGAATGTGGATATTAGGAACTGTTTTCTTATTCACCTCAGCGCTCATGTATTATTTAATCATGGCTGCTTGGCTTAATGTCGCCATCTCATTGGTTGCGGTGAACTGGATAAGAATCCTCATTGGTGTCGTTGCCTTTGTATTTGGTGGATACAACCTTTATAAGTTCTTCAAGAGTTTAAAACAGAAAGATATTGGCTGTGAAGTCACCGATGCAAAACAAAAACGTAAAATCATCGATAAAGTGAAAAAAATCGTTTTAGAACAAAATTTCTGGTTGGCACTCGTTGGTATTATTGTCTTAGCCATCAGCGTTAATTTCGTTGAACTTGCTTGTTCAGCTGGACTTCCGTTCTTGTTCACGCAGATCCTAGCCTATAACAATTTATCGATTGGAACGACGTATTTATATATTGGTCTTTATGTATTTTTCTTCTTGCTCGATGATTTGATTGTCTTTGCGATAGCGATGTTAACCTTAAAAGTGACGGGTATTTCGAATAAATATGGTAAAGTATCTCAAGTCGTTGGAGGCGTCATCATGGTTGCGATTGCGATTATGTTGATATGGTTCCCAGAGATCATTAAATTTAATTTCTAATTTGTATTAAGTAGCCAATTCGATCATAAATTGGCTTTTTTTATTTTATAAAAGCGTTTTTATAATCATCCGAAACGATGTTTGAAGGTTTAAATGTTATAATTATCTTAGAAAGAAGGTCATAGTGATGAAACTAACGAAGTATGTCGATCTCCTATATGATGATCAACACTTACACCCCATCAACAAAGATCATTGTTCGTGTAGACTGCCCTCCAACCGTGAAATCAAGAAAATCATCTCTTTGACCAAAGAATTGATCTTTCCTGGTTATTTTGGCAAATATATTACCAAAGAAACCGGTTCAAAAGGGCATACAAAACGACAAATTCAAGTATTATACAAAACGTTATCCAAACAAATCGCTTATGGCTTGTTATATATTACCGATGGCAAAGGCGTCGCGGAAAATAAGAAACAAGCAGATATTTATACAAAACAATATTTAGAATCAATTCCAAAACTTCGTGCACTATTAAAAACGGATTTAGAAGCGCATTTTACGGGGGATCCGGCGGCTTATAACCATGATCAAATCATTGTTTCTTATCCTGGATTCTATGCCATTGGAATTTATCGAATGGCTCACGTACTTTATGAGATGAACATTCCTTTACTTCCAAGAATGATGACGGAATTTGCGCATCGTGAAACCGGCATTGATATTAATCCAGGTGCGACGATTGGCGAGTACTTCATGATTGACCATGGAACGGGTGTCGTCATCGGTGAAACCGCAAAAATTGGTCACCATGTAAAAGTTTATCAAGGTGTGACGTTAGGCGCATTAACCACGAAAGGCGGACAAACTTTAAAGAACATTCAAAGACATCCGACGATTGGCGATTATGTGACTATTTACGCTGGTGCTTCGATATTAGGGGGGAATACCACCATTGGCAATCATGTGACGATTGGCTCTAATGCTTTCATCACTGAATCAATCGCCGATAATAAACGTGTCACTGAAAAATCAACTGAAACAAAAAATCAATTAATGTATCATATATAATAGGAGGAAAACATGAAATTATATCAATCAATTACACAACTGATTGGCAATACGCCACTCGTAGAACTCAATAATTTAAAACAAGCTTTAGGACTAAAAGCGAGACTTTTAGCCAAAGTTGAATACTTTAATCCTGGTCATTCGGTTAAAGACCGCATTGCTTTAGCGATGATCGAAGATGCGGAGAAAAAGGGTCTTTTGAATCCATCATCAATCATCATTGAACCGACAAGCGGAAATACCGGCATTGGCATTGCTTTGGTCGGCGCCGCGAAAGGTTATCAAGTCATCTTAGTTATGCCAGAAACCATGTCCGTTGAAAGACGCAAGTTAATGGGTGCTTATGGCGCAAAAATCGTTCTAACAGAAGGTCCTAAAGGTATGAAAGGGGCGATTGCGAAAGCCAATGAGTTGAAAGAATCAACCCCTAATTCCATCATTTTAGCGCAATTTGATAATCCAGCCAATCCGAAAATCCACTACTTAACAACTGGCCCTGAGATTTATAATGCGGTGAATGGTACCATTGATGCGTTTGTGACAGGGGTTGGCACCGGTGGATCCATTTCAGGTATTGGAAAATACTTGAAAGAAAAAAATAGTAACACCAAAGTTATCGCCGTTGAACCGGTCCTCTCTCCTGTGTTATCCGGTGGAGCACCTGGCCCACATCCAATTCAAGGCATTGGGGCCGGCTTCATTCCTAATACACTCAATACATCAGTCTATGATGAAGTCCTTCAAGTCAATGCAGAAAACTCATTTAAATACGCAAGATTACTTGCAAAACATGAAGGCATCTTATCAGGTATTTCATCTGGCGCAGCTGTTTCTGCCGCTGTAGAAGTAGCTTTAAGAGATGAATATGCGGGTAAAACCATCGTGGTATTACTGATGGATACTGGCGAAAGATACTTATCAACCGCCCTTTATCCAGATCCAACACAAAACTAACCGTCTTAAAGACGGTTTTTTTATGATAAAAGATGAAAACGTTTTCAATATCAAAAAATTAGCACTCATTGCTTGACAGTGCTAATGGATATGATATAATATAGTTGGCACTCGAGAATGATGAGTGCTAAAATAATCAAAATATAACTTATAATAGGAGGTATTCTTATGAACAATTTAATCAGACGTAACAATGATTTATCAATTTTCGATGACTTTTTCGATGGTTTCTTTTCTAAACCTTTAATTTCGGGTTCAACACCGTTGATGAAAACTGATATCAAGGAAGTTGAAAACGGTTATGAATTAGAACTCGATGTCCCAGGATTTGGCAAGGATGATATCAAGATTTCTCTTGAAAAAGGATATTTAACCGTCGAAGTCAAAAAAGAAGAAAACAAAGAAAAGAAAGATGTACGTTACTTAAGACAAGAAAGAGTTTACTCAAGTTGCGCTAGAAGTTTCTTTGTGGGAGACGATATCGCTGAAGCTGATATTAAAGCTGGCTACGATAAAGGAGTTTTATCACTCTTTATCCCAAAACAAGGAACAAACGTTAAGCAAAAGAAATACATTGCCATTGAATAAAACGTATCCCCCAATGAAGGGGGATATTTTTTTTGAGTGATTGTTAGGCTTTTTTCAATTGTCGATTATCATCATGAATTATTCATGATATAATAGATGAAAAGCAGGTGTGATGATGCATGAACTGATAACGTATCTTCAATCGTTTGATAAACCACCGTTTCTAGTCTTACCAAAAAAACTAGAAATGGTTTTTCTGCGTTATATTGAAGAACAAAGATTGTTAATGCCTTGTCGTTTTATCAAGTTAGAAGATTATATCGATGTCATTGAAACGGCATCCATCGCTTATTTAAAAGATCATTTTGAGATGAATTATTATTTGATTTCTCGGGTGATAGAGGTTTTACCATATATTCCGACAGATACTTCTTTACCCACTCCTAAATTACAAAACCTTCAGGTCATAAAGAAAGCTTTAGAATCGGCCCAATTCATTACAAAGAATGATGTTTCGTTCCTTAAAGATCAACCCATTGTCATTGCCTATCATCCAACCTATGATAAAATCATTGATAAAGGTCTTATCCATTATTTCAAGCCGCGTCCACTTTCAAACAAGTTGATTGATTTAGTCATCACAAAAGATGAAAATGACCAAGTTCACGAAGCCATTGAAACGATTTATCAAATGATAGTTCAAAACCAAGATATTAACCATATCAAGCTCGTCAACGCATCGAATGACGATGTTTGGTTACTGCATAAAGAGGCTCAGATGTATGGTTTTTCAGTCGATGATGGACAATCCATACCGCTTGATTCTCATCCTTTAGCGATTGAAGTCATCAAGTCATTAGAAGTCATGTCTTTCGAAGATGCATTAAATGCCCTCTCAAATAAAATAAAATCCAATCCCCTGATTGAGACGACGGTTTATGATACATTCGTTCAAATCATCAACAAATACTCACTTGAAACGTTAGAACAAAATCATGATTTATTACAATTTGAAATTGAAAAAGCAACTTTACCGCCAATTAAAAAAACGAACGTCGTTGAGATACTCTCGATAAACGATGCTTTTGTCCACCCTAACGATTATTACATCGTCTTAAATTATACCGATTCGCTTTTTCCATTGTTCAAAAAAGATGATGATTATTTGTCCGATGAAGAAAAAATCAGTTTAAGTCTAAGAACCTCTCTTGAGGAAAATGAATTGATTCTAACGGACTTAAGAGACCGTGTTTTAGCAATGAATCATATGACCTTATTCATGCCAGAAAAATCCAAAGGCAAAGAGATGCGCAGAAGTGATTTGATCTCAGAAAAGCTCTTAAGCATTCATAGCCATGGAATTGATAAATTGCCCGTATGTGGTTCTATTGCTCATGATTTATTAGATTACGCAAAAAAGACGTATGCTTTCAATCAGTATCATCAACTTTCAGCGGATTATAACGCTTTACATTCGACATTTTATCATCAGATAGAGCGTTACAATCCTCAGTTTAAAGGTATATCCAATGACTCTTTAAACCTACTCTTGATACGCGGATTTACCTTTTCCCCGACCAATCTTGAAAGGTTCAATGCTTGTCATTTCCGTTTTTTACTTGATTACCTCCTTCAAATCTTGAAAGAAGAACCGAAGGATAGCGTCTTATATGGTAATTTAGCGCATCATATCTTATCGAAAACCTTTCAATCCTCACAAACAATCAAAGAATTGAAGGAAGATTATTTAAACAAACTTCAAAGTCCTTTAACCGATACGATGAAAATTCATCTTGATTTATTCGTCAAACGGATTGAAATGGTGATTGATTTCCTTAAAACCCAAGAAGTCGATTCAACTTTTGAAGATTATGGTTTTGAAATCGAATTGGATTCTAAAATTGAACATCATCCCAAATTTTCCATGAAAGGTAAGATTGACCGCGTTAGACAATTAAACGATGAGGATAAAACCTTTTTTGGTGTCATCGATTATAAAACGGGTATTAAGAAATTTAATGTCGATCAATTTAATCAAGGGATTGATATTCAACCCATATTCTATTTGAATTTACTGAAAAAAAATCATCACTCGCCATCATTTACCCCCTTTGGTTTCTTTTATCAAGGCGTTAATTTGAAACGACTCAATAAAACGGAAGCCAGTGATGAAATAAAACAAGCCCTGAAAATGAATGGGGTTGCCTTAAATAGTACCCGTCTCGTGACGGCTTTTTCGCCTTCCGTTCATATTACAAGTATGAAAGTGACGAGGGACGGATCTTTAGGAAAAAGTGATAAACTCGTCGATGGTTCAACACTTGAATCGATGATTGATACCATCGATATTTTGATTGAAAAAGCCATTGAAACCATCAAAAAAGGTGAATTTTCAATTACGCCAATAGCGGGAAAAGATGATTTTGATGATTCACCGGCTTGTAAGTACTGTCCACACGCTGCTATTTGCTATATGAAAAACCGTTTTGTTCTTCCAAATGACGACGAATCTGAGGAGCGTGAATAAAATGGCTTTTACCCTTGAGCAACTAAATGCAATCAATGTCAGTGGATCTAATATCTTAATCAGTGCTGGCGCAGGCAGTGGAAAAACGACGGTGTTATCTGAACGCGTTATAAGAATATTAAAATCTGGTGTGGATGTTGACCGGTTGATTATCTTAACCTTCACGAACGCTGCGGCGTTAGAAATGAAATCAAGAATAAAAGATAAAATTAGGGATATTGATGAGTTAAAAGGACAATTAGGCAAACTAGAAAACGCCCAAATATCAACGTTCGATAGTTTTTGCTTGTCACTAGTCAAACAGTATCATTATCTTCTTAATTTACCTGAAAGCGTCGAAATCGCTGATAATATTCTACTCTATTCCATTAAACAACGTTTACTCGATGAAACGATGGAAGGCTTTTATCAAGCAAAATCAGAAGCATTCATTCAAGTGATTGATCGTTATTTTGATAAAGGCAATCAAGGATTTAAAGACTTAGTAATGTTATTTGACAAGAGTCTAGAAATGGTTCCAGACCCCGACAATTATTTAAATCATTTGGTTGAAAATAATTATTCAGAAGTCTTTATCAATCAATCGGTTCAAGAATTTGAAGCATTGATTATGAACCGGTTTGATTCTTTTAAATCCAATTATGATCATTTAATCGCTGAAATTTCTAACGTCGATAATGGTAAAATTATCGAGTTTAAAACGAAACTTTTGAGTACTTTTGATCGTTTGTCTCAAGCTATGAGATTTGAAGATATCTTACTAAATTTATCAGTAGGAACGTTACCCACCCTACCAAAAGTTTCAAGAGCGATTGATGAAGAAACCGTTGCTTGGTTAAAATCAAACTACGATCCATTGAAAGAATCATATATATCGCTTAAGAAAGAATTTGAACATTTATTTGTACAATCAAAAACCGACATCATTAACGCTTTATTAGAAACAAAAACAACCATACAGGTTTTAATAGAAGTGTTACTTGACTACCGTTTGAAGGTCAGAAGTTATCAACTCGCACATCACTATTTCGACTTTATTGATATCATGCATCTCGCCATTGAACTTTTAACGAACCATAAAGACGTCAAAGAATCGCTTAAAAATCACACGTATGAAATCATGGTCGACGAATATCAAGATACCAACGACTTACAAGAATACTTGGTGAGTCTAATCAGCAATAACAATGTCTTCATGGTGGGAGACGCTAAACAATCGATTTATGGATTTAGAAACGCTAACCCTCAAAACTTTATTGATAAGTATCACCAATATAAAGCGTTAAATGGGGGTATCGCCATTGATTTAACCTATAATTTCCGGTCGAGGAAAGAAGTGATTGACGGCATCAATCACTTGTTTAATCCCTTAATGGATGAAGCCATCGGTGGTGTCAATTACCAAGACAATCAAGCGTTACAGTTTGGAAATGAAACTTACCTTCAAAAAAGCCATCAAGAAATCTCTTACAATACGGAAATCATGAGTTATTCTTTGACAAAAGAAGATCCTATTTCACAAGCTGAATATGAAGCGATTCTCATCGCTAAAAAGATTCAGTCGATGATTAACGATCAAACCCCAGTAATGAATCTAAAAATCAAAGGCGGTCAATATGAACCAGCACGTTTTGAACATTTTTGTATCTTACTTGACCGAAAAAGCGATTTTGATGTCTTCGAAAAAGTCTTAACCGACGCCAATATCGTCGTCGATTCTATCAGCGACGAAAAAGTCGTCGCTTCAACAGAAGTATTACTCTTTAATCAATTATTAAAATTGATGAAATGTTTTATTGACGAAGCTTATTTTAAAACCTATTTTAAACATGCTTTTTATGGCGTTGCGAGATCTTTCATTTATCAAATCGATGATGATGCCATCATTGATTTATTTGTTAGTTATCCTTTAAACCGTATAAACGATATCGCCATTTTAAATACTTTACCTACTTTCAAACGACTCTATGAAGATATGGACTATCTTTCACGATATGTGCTAGTAACGCCATTAAAAGATTTAATCCAAATGATTGTACAGAGGCTAGCCATTTATCATCATATTGCCCGATTAGAAAACCCAGAAAACGTCGAACGGAAATTAGATTTTCTCTTCGCGAAAGTCCAATCGTTCCGATTATTTCAATTCGATGATTTGATAACCTATTTTGATGATGTCTATTCAAGTAAAGAACTAGACATCGAATTTTCGCGTCCGATCGATTTTAGTAAAAATGCGGTTAGATTAATGACCATGCATAAATCAAAAGGGCTTGAATTCCCGTTCTGTTTTTATCCGGGTCTTGATAAAACCTTTAATATGAAAGATATTAATCAAGGGACATTGTTTGATAAAAAATATGGCATTATCATTAAAGCTTATCAAGAAGGATTTATCGATACTATTTGGCATAAAATTGTTAGGAACCAGAAAAAGAATGACATTATTTCTGAAAAAATAAGGTTATTTTATGTGGCATTAACCAGAGCTAAAGAAAAAATGTTTTTCTTGATGAATCTTGAGAAAGATCAAGACATGAACATCCTATATGATGAATCCGGTTATATTCATTCACAGATTCGGTCAAGTTATCGCAAGTACCATGACTTTTTTGATTGTTTACCAGTCACAAGGGATTGGCGCGTGCCTTATTCGGATGAAAAGACAAAGGTCACTACGACTTCTAAACCGGTGATAAAACCAGACAGTGTTCCCTTAAAATATCATGAAATCCATATAGAAGCTAAAACAATGGCACAGTCGCATTATTCTAAATCTGTTAAAACATGGATGGATAAACCAACAATTCAAGCCGTTAAACGCGGTATTAAATTACATAAAGTCTTTGAAACGTTTGATTTTTATCATCCGCAAGCAGCGTTAAAATCAATGAATCCAGAAAATGCAGTCTATCTCAAACGCTTTTTATCGCACCCTGAATTAAAAACGATTGAAGAAGCCCTCATTTACCAGGAGTATCCTTTTACAATATCGAAAGATGATACAGCGAAAATGGGGGTCATCGATTTACTCCTTATTTACCCTGATCATATCGATATCATCGATTATAAACTAAAGAATATCGAGGATGAGGCTTATTTGTCACAATTAAATGGTTATGCGAGTTATATGCATGACCTCACCAATAAACCGGTCAAACTTTATTTATATTCCATCTTGACCGATGTCTTAAAACTGATTGGAGAATAAAATGATCTTATTTCCGAAAGTGAAGTCGCTTCAACTCAATACTGGTTATTTCGAATATCGTCACCTAAATTTTGAGATTAACTCTGAATTAAAGAACTTGAGAGAAGTGATTAGTTCCGTCTTTTTAGACGTTGTTTTTGATGATTCTTTCAATGTGGTATTTATCAAAGAGGAAACGTTAAAAAACGAAGGCTACCTTTTGAATGTCTTAGAGAGTGGCATTCAAATCCATTATCATGATTATTCTGGTGCGATTTATGGTTTGATGACGCTGGTTCAAATTGTCTCGCAACATCCTAATAAAATTCCTTGCTTAATGATTGAAGATGCCCCTGATCTTCAGGTTAGAGGCGTCATGGTCGACATCGCTCGCGATAAGATACCAACCCTTGATACATTAAAACAACTCGTTAATAACTTAATGCGAATGAAGATCAATCATTTGCAGTTGTATGTGGAAGGATATGCGCTTGAATATCCAACCTTTAAAGATTTATTCCCTCATGAAACGCCTTTAACGCTGGAAGAATATCAAGAGTTAGAACAATACTGTTTGAACCGGGGCATTGATTTGGTTGGAAACATGAATAGTTTTGGTCATATGACTGCTTGGTTAGCGACCCCTTCAATGCATGAATTAGCCGAATGCGAAGATGGTTTTATCCAGTGGGGATTTCCTTTCCCTGCCTCAACTTTAAATCCTCTCGATCAACGAAGCGTTGAGTTTGTTAAACAACTTTACCAAGATTTTATGCCTTATTCACAGTCTTCATACTTTAATATCAACGGTGATGAACCGTTTGAATTAGGGCGAGGAAAAAGTAAAGAAGCCTGTGAAAAGATCGGTCTTGAGAACGTTTATATCACGTTTGTGAATCAATTATTAGATGATGTTAAAAAGTATCATAAAACGCCACTGATGTGGGCGGACGTTTTAATCAATCATCCTGAAAATGCAAATCAGTTACCAAGCGATGTCATTCTGATTGATTGGGGTTACGACCGTCATTATGATTTTGAAAGTCACTCGAAAAAACTTCATGAACTCAACCGTCCCTTCATCTTAGCCCCTGGAACCTCGACTTGGAATAGTTTTACGGGCCGGTTTAATGATATGTTAACGACGACTAAAAACGCCGCTATCAACGCTAAAAACTATCAAGGACTCGGGGTTTTAACCACTGATTGGGGTGATAACGGTCATTTACAATACCTCCCTTGGAGTTACATTGGATTTGCGTATTTATCGCAAACGACTTGGAGTCGTGAGTATGAGGATTTCTCTGATTTATCCGCGTTCTTAAATTTTGCGGTCCTCGGTGATTTTTCCAATCAATTAGCGCAAGCCATGATTGAATTATCAAAATATAATGATTTGGAAACGACTTATGTCTATAATGGCACCACCGTTTTTCAATCGGTGATGTATGTTGATCCAACAGACCGGTTCCCCTTTGATATGCGCAAAAATGCGCATGCTCAACTGATTAAACAAAATCCGCTTTCGCTAGAGAGCTTAAAAAAGTTACAAAATTCAATAGCTTCGTTTGATCAGGTGATTCATTCACTAAGATTGGGCGATTCCTTATTAAAACAAGAACTCATTCAGACATCGAACTTACTACGGCTAGGAATCTTAGTCAATACCTATATCAATTATGAAGACAGTATTGAAAAAGGCGAGTTACTCAAACTCCTAAACTTAATCATCGAAATTCATCCAAAATTATGGTTATCAAGAAATAAAAGCGGCGGACTGAACCGTTCGTTATCAAGACTTCAAATGTTGAAAGAATTCATCTCTCAACCCTAAATATCTATGTTATAATGAAATAAGATAAGAAAATGGGAGGGTCATTATGGAAACTGAAGAACGTTTAGTAGAGGCGGTCAAACTCTATGATGTCAAACAATTTGACAAGGCCTTGCCACTGATTAAAAAAATGGCAAAAAAGAATGATCCAAAAGCAAATTATTATCTTGGCATGATGGCTTTAAATGGGCTAGGCATGAAAAAAGATACTGATTTAGCATTTGAATCTTTTAATAAATCAGCGCTTGAATTAGAACCATCTGGCCTTTATATGATGGGTCTAAGTTATTTAAATGGTTGGGGCGTCCAAAAGAATGATTCGAAAGCCTTTGAATACTTTCAAACCGCGGCCGAAAGAAATTTTCATGAAGCTAAATTAAAAGTCGCTGAATGTTATGAAACCGGCCAAGGAATTGCTAAAAACGAACCAAAAGCATTAAAAATCTACGCCGAACTCGCAAAAAACGAAGATGCTTTTTCAGCCTACCGCATTGGTATGGCTTATTTAGAAGGCAAAGGCGTGACGAAAAGTGCAGAATCAGCGTTTACTTGGCTTAATAAAGCATTATCTTATGGCTCGATTGACGCGATGAATCGCTTCCGTTACATCGGAACGAAAAGTAAAACGGATGCGAGAACCACGCAAGTGATGTATACCATCGGTGAAGAATTGCTTCAAAGCGATCATCCGAAAGATGCGATGATCTATCTTGAAATTGCGGCGAATGAAGGTCAATTGGCTGCTTACCAATTACTTGTTAAAGCTTATGATCAAGGACTTGGCTGTTTACCTGATCCTAAAAAAGCCTTTGATTATTGTTTAAAAGCTGCGGAATTAGGAGATTCAATCTCGATGTTTCGTCTTGCTGAAAAATACGAATTAGGACAAGGCGTCGATAGTTCGTTTGTGAAAGCTGCTAAATGGTATGAATTATCTAAAAATGCAGGTCATAAAGAAGCCTTAAACGCATTAAATTCATTAAGGGGGTATCACCATGAATGAATCATTAAACCCAAAAGCCCTTAATGATTTAGGGGATGCTTGTTTTTATGGTGTTAACCGTCCGGTGAATTTAGAATTAGCGTATTCGTATTACAAACAAGCCGCCGATAAAGATAATCCGGTTGGTTATTATAATTTAGGCAATTACTTCATCGCTAAAAAGGATTATAAGCAAGCGATCATCAATTACGAAAAATCAAAAGCATTTGATTACTCCCCCGCCGCAATTACTTTAGCGAAAATGTATCAAAACGGCTATGGCGTTAAAAAGAATAAGAAGAAAGCTTATAAATATTTGGTTAACGCCGCTAAGTTAAATGATCCGGACGCTTTTAATGCATTAGGCGATTGTTTAATGAAAGGCATTGGTTGTCAGAAAAGCAGTGAAGAAGCGATTCTTTTTTATCAAAAGTCCGCTGATTTAAATAATCCGACTGGTCAACTCAATGTTGGAATATATCATTTATCGCAAAAAGATTACAAGAAGAATCCGGAAAAAGCATTTCATTGGTTGGATAAAGCCGCTTCAAACGGTGAAACCACCGCGATGAAAACGATGATGTCAATTTATTTAGAAGGTAAACATCCTTATTTCAAAAAGAAATCGCAAGGTTATCTTCATGAGATGGCGTTTTATTACCGCGAATTATTAGCGAAAGCGAAAGATATTGAACAATTAAAAATCGTCGCTAACGTCTATTATGAAGGAAACACCATCACCAAGAAGAATTATGAAAAAGCGTGTTTTTACTTCCAAGCATTAAAGGATTTAAATGATCCAGAAGGTTATTATGGCTTTGGTGTTTGTTTGCTTTACGGTCAAGGTATCAAACAAAACATCGACGAAGCCCGTAAATATTTAGAATTAGCGAGCCAAGCAAAACATCCAAAGGCATTATCTCGATTAGGGGATATTCACCGGATGGGCATGAAAACCAGTACTAACGCTGAAAAAGCCAAAGAATTTTACATGGAAGCTTCTAGACTTCAGGATCCTGAAGCCTTGGTTAATTTAGGGCTTCTCAATTACCGTGAACAAATCGAAAATCATTCAAAGACATTAGCGTACTCTTATATGGAAACCGCTGCTAAAAAAGGATATTACCAAGCGATGTATTGGCTAGGGGTCTTTCATGATAAAGGCGTGGGCTGTTCACACGATTTTAAAACCGCAGAAAAATGGTTTGAAAAAGCGATAAAAGCTGGATCATTAGGCGCAAAATATAAATATGCGACGATGATTATTGATGAAATCGAAAATGAGAAATTCAATCAAAAAAAGATGAATCAATATTATTTAAAAGCGAAGGAATTATTGATTGACTATGTTCTAGATCCTGAACATAATCAAAATAATTATTCGTTCGCCATGTATTATTTAGGTCAGTTATTTAAAGACGGAAAAGGCGTTGCTCGATCATTAAGAACCGCTAGATATTGGTTTGAAATGGCAGCGGAAACGAAGTTATCAAAAGCAATGGTAGAAGTCTTCTTGTTTTTAAAGCCTATAGAACCGAAATACGCCATGACATGGCTCAATGAAGCTTTAAAAGATCCGTTATCGAGTGAAGCCTTTTATGAAATGGGTAATTTATATTTAGAAGGTTATTCACCTTTCGTGGAGAGCAATATCGCTCAAGCAAAAAAATATTACGAACAAGCCGCAAGATTAAACCATCCAAAAGCGCTTGAGAAATTAATGATGAATTAGGTGATGAACATGAAACTATTATTACATATTTGTTGCGCCCCTTGCTCGGTCATGGCGATACAAGTTTTAAGAAGTAAAGATATAACGGTGGAAGGGTATTGGTATAATCCCAATATTCACCCTTACACCGAATATAAAAACCGGTTAGATGCTTTAAAAAGTTATTCAGAAATGATTAATCTCCCTTTAACCATTAACGACAAATACGGATTACGGATGTTTACGAAAATGGCGATAGAAGATTTAGATAACCGTTGTTTAGGTTGTTACGACATGCGTTTACGAGAAACAGCGATTTATGCGAAAGCGCATGGTTATGATGCATTTTCAACGACGTTACTCATCAGTCCTTATCAAAAGCATGAGAAACTGAAGGCGCTTGGTGAAAGTCTTGAAAATGAAATTGGGATTAAATTTCATTATGAAGACTTTAGACCGTACTTTAGAGAAGGACAAATTCAAGCAAGAGAACTCCCTCTCTACATGCAAAAATATTGCGGATGCATCTTTTCAGAAGAAGAACGCTATTTATCTAAAAAAATGAAAACGGCCGAATAGCCGTTTTTTGTTTTTTTAGAGATTTCAATTGATAATCTTTTATGATATAATTTTTTTTGATATGTTTTTTAGGGGGATCTTATGACTTTTCAAATGTGGAGTTGGTTTCATTACTTGTTTATTGCATCACCGTTTATTTTCGCTGTAATTTTATTTTTCGTCTTTAAAAAGAAGACTTATGAAGAGAAACGTAAAATCGGCGTTATCTTATCGATCATCGCCATCATCATTTTAATCTTAAGAAACATTGAAATCTATGTTAAAAGTGGATATATTCCTAATGAAGAACTCATTCCGTTACAAATCTGTCATTTTGCGAATTTCGTCTTATTATTTGCATTTCTAAAAGATAACAAAGTTTTATTTGCATTAGCCTTTTGTCTTAATTTGCCCGCAGCGATGATGTCAATCATCTTCGCAAACAGCCTTGAGAATTATTCAACGTTACTCAATTTTAGAGGCATGGCCTATTTATGGGGACATATGCTGATTGTTGCGATGACGTTATGGGCAGTGGCGAATGGGTTTGTAAAAATCACGAAAAAGACGTTAGGACAAACCATGGTCTTAATGATGATACTTTATCTCGTTGGTTTAGTGGTTAATAATATCTTTAATACGTTATTTGGTTTCAATGCGAATTATTTTTACACGTTAAAACCTGAAAACGGAACACCGTTAGAACTATTTTTTAACTGGGGCAAAATGTATGTCATCGGATGGTTTAAAGTCAATCCCATCTATATGATCTTAACATCACTTTTAGGCGGCATCATCGTCTTTGGCTTTTATGGATTATATAAAGCCGTCGAACCAAAAATTAAATCTTTACAATAAGACCTTCTTAGGTCTTTTTTTTATCACTATTTTTCGCCATTCTATTGAAAAGAAAGCGATAATCGCTTACAATTTTCGTATTACATTTAGAGGAGGAACAATCTTGAACTTGAATACTTATATGTTAGCGACAGTTAATGAAATCAAAGAATCATGGTGGATGTATTTACTCGGTGCTTTTGTGACACTTTTTATTATTGGTGGTGCTTTATATTTTGGATGGACCGCTTATAAGCAAAGCAAAAAACTAGGGATGGATAAAGCAATGATCAAAAAGACCATCATTAGTTCCGTATCTTTTTCAATTTTACCGTCGATTGGTATTTTTATTGGCGTTATTACCATGGCGGGATTATTAGGTATTCCCTTACCTTGGATTCGTTTATCGGTTGTAGGCGCACTTCATTATGAACTCATGGCCTTAAGTGTTGCGGCCGAAGGCGTGACCTTAACAACGTTAACCACCGAGAATTTCGTAACGATTGCGTTCGTTATGACGATTTCAATCATGTGGGGCGGCGTTTTCGCGTTAATCTTCTTCAAGAAATACCAACAAAAAGTCATCAATAAAGCTACAAAAGATGGCGGTAAAGGTTTTGGCAAGATTTTATTTGATGCCTTTTTTATCGGTATGATATCGGCTTATATTGGCGATGCCGTCGCAAAAATGATTCGTTATGAAGTGAGAATTATTCAAGACGGTGCCTATGTCTTAGATGGCAATAACAACTATGTGACTGAAGATAGAAGTACGGTGGTACCCATCATCGTCATGGCTTCAGCGATGCTAGCGATGGCGTTCTTCGAATGGTTGATTACGAAAAAGAAGGTTAAATGGTTAGAAAACTTCGCGTTATCGTTATCGATGATCTTTGGGATGACGGTCGCAGTCTTACTCGGATTAGGAGGAATATACTAATGAAACCTTTATTATCTTATCAAGATTTAATGCATCGTCAAGGTCGAATCTTTACCGTATTAGGATTATCGGTGATGATCAGTATTCCGATTCTTATCATGCTCTTTACGGGTGTTACGCCTGATATTCACCAAATGGTGATTGGAATCGGTGTTTTATCACTCATCTATCTTCCAGGAGGCATTGTGGAAGTCGCGACTTATTCACCGATTTTAGGGACAACGGCTACGTATTTAGCTTTCAT